>NZ_JBHVEE010000085.1:0-42093 GCF_042802415.1 Streptomyces sp. NPDC057486
GGCCCGCTGCGTGCACGGGCGCCCTCCGGCACTTGCGTGTGCCGGAGGGCGCCCGTGGTGTCCGGAGCGGGTGTGTGTCCGTCAGCCTGCCGTGATGGTGGCGATCCGCCGCTCGAAGGCCGCGAACGCGGCTTCCTGGCGCCACTGGACCCGCGCCTTCGCGCTGGCGTCCAGCAGGCGTCGGCACTGCTGCCGCGGGTTCTCCGTACCGGGCCTGTCGTGGCGGCAGGGGCCGGCGAGTCGGTAGCCGTCCCGGGTCGGGTTGCCCTGCCAGAGGCCGGCGCCCGGCAGGAAGGCGTACTCCAGGGAGGCCCGCGCGAGGTCCTTCAGGTCGCGGTAGCCGAGGCCGTACGTCGTGGCGGCGTACTGGTACTCGTGCCCGATGTCGATCCGGGAGACGCCGGGGTCGTCGGTGGCCAGCACGACGGGCACGCCGTAGGCGCGGTAGGTCGTGAAGGGGTGGTCGGCGCCCTTGACCCCGAGGATCTGGGCGTTGCTGCTGAACGGGACCTCGACCGCGATCTGCCGGGCGGCCATCGTGCGGGCGAGCTGCCGCCAGTTGTCCTCGTGGACCAGATCGACACCGTGGCCGATGCGCTCGGCGTGAGCGACGTTCACGGCCTCACCGATGTGGAAGGTCAGGTCCTCGGGCTTGACCAGGCCGGGCCACAACTCGCCCGCGTGCAGGGTGATGTGAGCCTTGGGGTACACGTGGTGCAGGTAGTCGAGCATCCGCATCTGAAGGCTGTAGTTCCGCAGGGAGCTGTCCCAGTCCTCCGGCTGCACCAGATTCACGGCGACGAACCGTTTGTCCCGTTCGGCGAGGCGCAGTCCCAGGGCCATCTGCGTGAAGACCCGCTCGGGCGAACTGCCGCGTGAGACCTGGGAGATCCACCGCACCGGAAGCCGGCAGCCGGCCTCCGCGCGGGGCGTGCCGCACTGTGCCGCCGTGCGGAACTCCGCGTCGGACTCGTCCGTCTCCCGGCTCGCCTCGGCGACCAGCTTGTCGAGCTTGCCGCCGGCCAGCAGCTTGCTGTGCAGCCTCGCCAGGTCCGGGTCCCAGCCGACCTCGGCGGCCAGGTCCCTCGCGCCGTCGGACGCGGGCGTCACCATCGTCTCCAGATAGAACTGATTCTGTTTCGCGACGCTGTTGGCCACTTCGGCGAGGAGCTTGCCCCGGTGGCGCCAGGTGACCTCGCCGAACTTCCCGAACGTGTCGAAGAAGTGGTCGTGCCCCGACTGCCCCGGCGGGAAGTCCTGCATGGACCACGCCTGCAGCACCGAGCGGCGGAAGGGGCCGTCGGACAGGGCGTCCGAAGCCGGTCGTCGGCCGGGGCCGCACGGCGGCTGCACCGCGGTCAGCGTCGCCGCGTCGATGCACAGTCCGTCTTCCGCGGCGAGCGAGATGAGGTATTCGGTCGAGACGGCACCGGACAGGTGGTTGTGCAGGTCCCCTCCCTTCGGCAGTGCTGTGAAGAAGGCCTTCAGCGCGGCCGGATCGTGCCGGATCGTGGCGAGCCGCGCGGAGGCCAGGGACTCCCCGCGGGTGGGTGCGGGCCGGGGTGCGGCAGCGGGGGACCGCGTGGCGGCCACCGTCTGCGCGGCGGCGGGCAGCGAGCCCGGCAGCAGGGTCAGGACGACGAGGGCGCCGAGACCGATCGGGGCCAGGGGGCCACGCGGGCGGCGCACGGAGCGGCGGTTCACGGAGATCACCTGCGCATGATCCCGATTTCGGACGGCGCTGAACGCGCGACGGGCGGGCACCTGGCCGGGACCACCCGGCCGAGTGATCACGCCCCACGTCCTGCTGTCCCCTCCCGTCGGTCCACGAGCGCCTGGCGCACGCAGGCACGCACCTGTCCGTCGACCGCCTGCTCCTCGGCCGGTGCGGGTCCGGTACGGCCTGTGCCCTCGCGGACGGGCGGCCGGCCGTCGGGGGAAGGCCGGCCGCGCGGCTCACCCATGACCGGCGGCGGTCGGACCTGGCGCGGCGGGGGAGTCGACGAGAGGGCGGCGCCGGGTGGGTGCGGCCGCCCCGTGCGGAACGGGGCGGCCGCACCCGCGTACTCCTGTCGGCCCTCAGTCCTCGCCCTCCAGGTCCCCCTCCGTCTCCAGGAACGCCTGACGCAGCGCCTCCAGTACCGCAGGGTCCGGCTTGGCCCACATGCCGCGGGACTCGGCCTCCAGGAGGCGTTCCGCGATGCCGTGCAGGGCCCAGGGGTTGGCCTGCTGCAGGAATTCGCGGTTGGTCGGGTCCAGGACGTACGTCTCGGTGAGCTTGTCGTACATCCAGTCGGCGACCACGCCCGTCGTCGCGTCGTATCCGAAGAGGTAGTCGACCGTCGCGGCGAGCTCGAAGGCGCCCTTGTAGCCGTGGCGGCGCATCGCCTCGATCCACTTGGGGTTGACCACGCGGGCGCGGAAGACGCGGGACGTCTCCTCGACGAGGGTGCGGGTGCGGACCGTCTCCGGGCGGGTGGAGTCGCCGATGTACGCCTCCGGGGCCGTGCCGCGCAGGGCGCGGACCGTGGCCACCATGCCGCCGTGGTACTGGAAGTAGTCGTCCGAGTCCGCGATGTCGTGCTCGCGGGTGTCCGTGTTCTTGGCGGCCACGGCGATGCGCTTGTACGCCGTCTCCATCTCGTCGCGGGCCGGGCGCCCGTCGAGTTCGCGGCCGTAGGCGTACCCGCCCCAGACGGTGTAGACCTCGGCGAGGTCGGCGTCGGTGCGCCAGTCGCGGCTGTCGATGAGCTGGAGGAGACCCGCTCCGTACGTACCGGGGCGGGAGCCGAAGATGCGGGTGGTGGCCCGGCGTTCGTCGCCGTGTTCGGCGAGGTCGGCCTGGGCGTGCGCCCGGATGTGGTTCTGCTCGGCCGGCTCGTCGAGGGATGCGGCGAGGCGTACCGCGTCGTCGAGCAGGCCGATGGTGTGCGGGAACGCGTCCCGGAAGAAGCCGGAGATGCGCAGCGTCACATCGATGCGCGGGCGGCCCAGTTCGGCGAGGCCGATCGGTTCCAGGCCGGTGACGCGGCGCGAGGCGTCGTCCCAGACCGGGCGGATGCCGAGCAGCGACAGTGCCTCGGCGACGTCGTCGCCGGAGGTGCGCATCGCGCTGGTGCCCCAGAGGGAGAGGCCGACCGAGGTGGGCCACTCGCCGTTGTCGGTGCGGTAGCGCTCCAGGAGCGAGTCCGCCAGGGCCTGGCCGGTCTCCCAGGCGAGGCGGGACGGGACCGCCTTCGGGTCGACGGAGTAGAAGTTGCGGCCGGTCGGCAGGACGTTGACCAGGCCGCGCAGCGGGGAGCCGGACGGGCCCGCCGGGACGAAGCCGCCGTTCAGGGCGTGGACGGTGTGGTCGAGTTCGGCGGTGGTGGCGGACAGTCGGGGCACCACCTCGCGGGCGGCGAAGTCGAGGATGTCCGTGACCGCTCGGGGATGCGATGCCGTGACGGTCGCGACGGCCGCCGGGTCCCAGTCCGCGTCCTCCATCGCCTGGACCAGGGCGCGTGCCTGCTCCTCGGCCTCGTCGGCGGTGGTGCGGGTGGCGGCGGACTCGTCCAGTCCGAGTGCCTCGCGCAGGCCGGGCAGCGACGCCGTACCGCCCCATATCTGGCGGGCGCGCAGGATCGCCAGGACCAGGTTGACCCGGTCCGCACCGGCCGGTGCGCCGCCCAGGACGTGCAGGCCGTCGCGGATCTGGGCGTCCTTGATCTCGCAGAGCCAGCCGTCCAGATGCATGATGAATTCGTCGAAGCCCTCGTCGTCCGGGCGGTCGTCGAGCCCCAGGTCGTGGTCGAGCTTGGCGGCCTGGATCAGGGTCCAGATCTGGGCGCGGATCGCGGGCAGTTTCGCCGGGTCCATCGCGGCGATCTGGGCGTGCTCGTCGAGGAGTTGCTCCAGGCGCGCGATGTCGCCGTAGCTGTCCGCGCGGGCCATCGGCGGCACGAGGTGGTCGATCAGGGTGGCGTGGACGCGGCGCTTGGCCTGCGTGCCCTCGCCCGGGTCGTTCACCAGGAACGGGTAGACGAGCGGGAGATCGCCCAGTGCGGCGTCCGGGCCGCAGGCGGCGGACAGGCCCGCGTTCTTGCCGGGCAGCCACTCCAGGTTGCCGTGCTTGCCGAGGTGGATCATCGCGTCGGCCCCGAAACCGCCGTCGTCCTGCGCCGCCGCGATCCAGCGGTATGCGGCCAAGTAGTGGTGCGAGGGCGGCAGATCGGGGTCGTGGTAGATCGCGATCGGGTTCTCGCCGAAGCCGCGCGGCGGCTGGATGAGAATGAGGAGGTTCCCGCGGCGCACGGCGGCGAGCACGATGTCGCCCTCCGGATTGCGGGAGCGGTCCACGAACATCTCGCCGGGCGGCGGACCCCAGTGCTGCTCGACGGCGTCGCGGAGCTCGTCCGGGAGCGTGGCGTACCAGCGTCGGTAGTCGGCGGCCGGGATACGGACCGGGTTGCGGGCCAGCTGCTCCTCGGTCAGCCACTCCTGGTCGTGACCGCCGGCCTCGATCAGGGCGTGGATCAGCTCGTCGCCGTCGCCGGAGACCAGGCCGGGGAGCTCGTCCTCGGGCCCGAAGTCGTAGCCCTCCGCGCGCAGTCGGCGCAGCAGGGCGACGGCGCTGGCGGGGGTGTCGAGACCGACGGCGTTGCCGATACGGGAGTGCTTGGTCGGGTAGGCGGAGAGGACGAGCGCGAGGCGCTTGTCCCCGGCCGGGATGTGGCGCAGCCGTGCGTGGCGTACGGCGATTCCGGCGACGCGTGCGGCGCGTTCGGTGTCGGCGACGTACGCGGGCAGCCCGTCCTCGTCGACCTCCTTGAAGGAGAACGGGACGGTGATCAGCCGGCCGTCGAACTCGGGGACCGCGATCTGGCTGGCCGCGTCGAGCGGGGAGACGCCCTCGTCGTTGTCCTCCCAGTCGCTGCGCGAACTGGTCAGGCAGAGAGCCTGCAGGATCGGCACGTCGAGTCCGGTGAGCGCACCCGCGTCCCAGGACTCGTCGTCGCCGCCCGCCGATGCCTCGGCGGGCCGGGTGCCGCCGGCGGCGAGGACGGTGGTGACGATGGCGTCGGCGGCGCGCAGTTCGTCGATGAGCGCGGGTTCCGGGGTGCGCAGCGAGGCGACGTACAGGGGGAGGGCGCGGGCGCCCGTGTCCTCGATCGACCGGCAGAGGGTGTCGACGAACGCGGTGTTCCCGCTCATGTGGTGGGCGCGGTAGTAGAGCACCGCGATGGTCGGGCCTTCGGTGGCGCGCGCGGTGCGCTCCAGAGGGCCCCAGGACGGTGCGGGCGCCGGGGGTTCGAAACCGTGGCCGGTCAGCAGCACGGTGTCGGAGAGGAACCGGGCCAGCTGGTCCAGATTGGCCGGGCCGCCGTGTGCCAGGTAGGCGTGGGCCTCGGCTGCGATCCCGATCGGGACGGTGGAGGCGGCCATCAGCTGTGCGTCGGGGGCCTGTTCGCCGGTGAGGACGACGACCGGCCTGCCGGTGGCGAGGACGTGGTCGAGCCCTTCCTGCCAGGCGCGGACACCGCCGAGGAGGCGTACGACGACGAGGTCGGTGCCGTCGAGGAGAGCGGGGAGGTCGTCGAGCGGCAGCCGCGAGGGGTTGGCGTAGCGGTAGGTCACCGGACCGTCCGCGGCGCGGGCGCTGAGCAGGTCGGTGTCGGACGTCGACAGGAGCAGGATCATGCGGCGTCGGGCCTTCCTCGGGGTGTCCACGCCCCGGGCGGTGTCGGAATGGGGTCTCCCCTGCTCGAGCGGGATCGAGAGCTCGGGGAAGGGAGTTCCTGACTCGCCCGGCCGCCCAGGCCGGACTCACAGTGGCGGGACCGCGCCGGACTTGCACCGGGCTTCCTCCCCTATCGCCGTCTCCGGCGATGCCGGGCCGGGTGGCCCGTTGCTAGGCATAGTAAGGGCCTTGCATCAGATGGGTTCATACAGCTCGGAATGATGGTCGGTATGCTCGCCGCCATGTCCACTTCCGACACCCCGCCTTCGGCCCCGGGGGAGCCCGTCTCCCGTGACCGCGGTGATGCCTGCCCGGGGTCGCTGCGGCTCCACCGGGCGGACGACGGGGCGCTGGCGCGGGTCCGGATCCCCGGCGGCGTGCTGACTGCCCGACAGGCGGACGCGCTCCACGAGGCAGCGCGGGAGTTGGGCGACGGTGAGCTGCATCTCACTTCGCGTGGCAATGTCCAGCTGCGCGGCCTCGGCCAGGAGTGCGGCGGACGGCTCGCCGAACTCCTGGACGGGGCTGGGCTGCTGCCGTCCCGGAGCCATGAGCGGATACGTAACGTCGTGGCCTCCCCGCTCTCCGGGCTCGACGGACGGGGCCACCGGGATGTCCGGCCGTGGCTGACCGCGCTGGACGCGCTGTTGTGCGGAAGTGACAAAGCGGCCGGACTGTCCGGCCGCTATCTCTTCGCGCTGGACGACGGCCGTGGCGACGTCGATGCCCTGGGTGCGGATGTGACGTTGCTCGGACAGAGCGACGGAAGCGCGCTCCTGCGGATCGGGGCGTCGGAAGCGGTGCTGAGGGTCCCCGGGGACGATGCGCCGCGCGCGGCGCTGATCGCCGCCGAGTCGTTCCTGGATGCGGCGCAGGAGACGGGCGTCTGGCGGGTGAGTGAACTGCCTTTTGCTGCCGCAGAGTTGCTGGAGCCGGTGGGGGCGGCGTTGCGGGTGGCCGGTGCTGCGGAGCGCGTACCCCCGGCGGCGACGGCGCAGGAGCCCGCGTACGGCGTCGTCGGCACCGCGGCCTGTGTGGGGGTGCCGCTCGGGCGGCTCACCGGTGAGCAGTGGAAGAGCCTGTCCCGCGTGGGCCGCGAGCTGCGGTTGACCCCGTGGCGGAGCGTCGTCGTGACGGGCGTGACGCCCGGCGACGCGGCGGCGCGGCTGCGCGAGTGGGGCGCGGCCGGACTGATCGCCGGACCCGACTCCGCGTGGACGGGGGTCGGTGCGTGCATCGGACGGCCCGGCTGTGCGAAGTCCCTGGCAGACGTTCGGGGCGACGCGGAGGCCTTCGTACGGACCGTCGGAGAGCCCCTTGCCGGGCAGCTCCCCGTCCACTGGTCCGGCTGCGAACGCCGCTGCGGTCACCCCAAGGGCGTCTGGGCCGACGTCGTCGCCGTTCCCGGCGGGCACCGGGTGACCCGGGTCCGCGGCGACGAACGGGACGCTCCCGTGACGGTCCACGGCAGTCCGTCCGACCTGGCCGCCGCGGTGAACGCCGCCCGCCGTACCCGTATCTGAACCACCGACCCGAGGGCGCTGCAGCCCGACCACCGACCGGAGAGAGCGAAACCACCGTGTTCCAGTACGAGAAGGACGGACCGGCGATCTACCGCCAGTCCTTCGCCACCATCCGCGCCGAGGCGGATCTCGCGGGGCTTCCCGCCGACGTCAGCCAGGTCGCGGTCCGCATGATCCACGCCTGCGGCATGGTCGACCTCGTACGCGACATCGACTTCACCCCGGGGGTCGTGGCCGGTGCCCGCGCGGCGCTGCGCTCCGGTGCGCCGATCCTGTGCGACGTGGCCATGGTCGCCAGTGGCGTCACCCGCAAGCGGCTGCCCGCCGACAACGAGGTCATCTGCACCCTGTCGGACCCCACGGTCCCCGATCTCGCCAGGAAGCTCGGCACGACCCGCAGCGCCGCCGCGATGGAGCTGTGGCGGGACCGGATGGAGGGGGCGGTGGTGGCCGTGGGCAACGCACCGACCGCCCTGTTCCGGCTGCTCGAGATGATCGAGGAAGGCGCTCCGCGCCCGGCCGCCGTCATCGGTGTGCCCGTCGGCTTCGTCGGAGCCGCCGAGTCCAAGGACGCCCTGGCCGACCACCCGTCGGGTCTGGAACACCTGGTCGTACGGGGCCGTCGCGGCGGCAGCGCCATAGCCGCGGCCGCGCTCAACGCGATCGCCAGCGAGGAAGAGTAAGAGTGAGCGAGCAGAACACGGGCCGGCTGTACGGGGTGGGGCTCGGCCCCGGCGATCCGGCACTGATGACCGTACGTGCCGTGCAGACCATCGCCGAGGCCGATGTCATCGCCTATCACAGCGCCCGTCACGGACGGTCCATCGCACGCTCCATCGCCGCCGGGCACATCCGCGCGGACCACATCGAGGAGAAGCTGGTCTATCCGGTCACGACGGAGACCACCGACCACCCGGGCGGCTACCGGGGTGCGATGGAGGAGTTCTACGGCGAGGCCGCGGCCCGGCTGGCGGTGCACCTGGACGCCGGGCGGACGGTGGCGGTGCTCGCCGAGGGCGACCCGATGTTCTACGGCTCGTACATGCACATGCACAAGCGGCTCGCCGACCGGTACCCCACCGAGGTGATCCCCGGGGTCACGTCGGTCAGCGCCGCCGCCGCCCGGCTCGGCACCCCGCTCGCCGAGGGCGAGGAGGTGCTGACGATCCTGCCCGGCACGCTGCCGGAGGAGGAGCTGACGGCCCGCCTGGCCGCCACCGACGCCGCCGTGGTGATGAAGCTGGGGCGCACGTTCCCCGCCGTGCGGCGCGCCTTCGAGGCTTCCGGGCGACTGGACGAGGCGCACTACGTGGAGCGCGCCACGATGGCCGGGGAGCGCACCGGCGATCTCGCGGACACCGACCCGGATTCCGTTCCGTACTTCGCTGTCGCGGTGCTGCCCAGCCGGATCGACGCGCCCCGGCCGGAGGCGGCCGAGGACGCGGAGCGCGTGGGTGAGGTCGTGGTCGTCGGGACCGGTCCCGCCGGTCCGCTGTGGCTGACCCCGGAGTCCCGCGGGGCGCTGGCCGCCGCCGACGATCTCGTCGGCTACACCACGTATCTGGACCGCGTCCCGGTCCGCCCGGGACAGGCCCGCCACGGCTCCGACAACAAGGTGGAGTCGGAGCGTGCCGAGTTCGCCCTCGACCTGGCCCGGCGCGGACGCCGCGTGGCCGTGGTCTCGGGCGGCGACCCGGGGATCTTCGCCATGGCGACCGCCGTCCTGGAGGTCGCCTCGCAGGACGCGTACGCGAAGGTGCCCGTGCGGGTGCTGCCCGGGGTGACCGCGGCCAACGCCGCCGCCGCCCGCGCGGGCGCGCCGCTCGGCCACGACTACGCCACGATCTCGCTCTCCGACCGGCTCAAGCCGTGGGAGGTGATCGCCACCCGGCTGCGCGCGGCCGCGGCGGCGGACCTGGTGCTGGCGCTGTACAACCCGGGTTCGCGCACCCGCACCGAGCAGGTCGGCAAGGCCCGTGACCTGCTGCTGGAGCACCGTTCGCCGGATACTCCGGTGGTGGTGGGCCGGGATGTGGGCGGGCCGTCGGAGAGCGTACGCATCGTCACCCTGGCGGAGCTGGAACCGGCCGAGGTCGACATGCGGACGATCCTGCTGGTTGGTTCCTCGCAGACGCGGTCGGTGCGGCGGGGGGACGGTCAGCAGATCGTGTGGACGCCGCGGCGGTACCCGGAGGCCTGAGGTCCGGTCTCTCAGCCGTGCAGGCCGGACAGCCAGTCCACGGCGAGTTCCGGTGTGGGGACCACGGGAACGCCGTCCGGGACCGGTGGCCGGCGGACCACCACGACCGGGACACCGGCCTCCCGGGCCGCGGTCAGTTTCGGCGCGGTGGCGTCACCCCCGCTGTCCTTGGTGACGAGGACATCGATGCGGTGACGGCGGATCAGTTCGCGCTCCCCGTCGAGGGTGAACGGCCCCCGGTCCAGCAGGACCTCCATCCGCGCCGGGTGCGGTCCGTCGGGGGCGTCCACCGACCGCATCAGGAACCACTGCGAGTCGAGACCGGCGAAGGCGGCGAGCCCCATCCGGCCCGTGGTCAGGAAGACCCGCTGCCCGAGCCCGGGCAGTGCCCGCGCCGCCTCGGCCAGGGATCCGACCGGGTGCCAGCGGTCGCCGTCCGTGGGCACCCAGCCGGGGCGGCGCAGAGCGAGCAGGGGAACATGGGCAGCGGCGGCGGCCGACGCCGCATGGAAACTGATCGTCCCGGCGAAAGGATGGGTGGCATCGATGAGCGCGTCGACCCGGTGCGTCCGCAGCCACGCGGCGAGCCCCTCGGCTCCGCCGAACCCGCCCACCCGCACCTCGCCGGGCGGCAGCTTCGGACTGGCCACGCGTCCGGCCAGCGAACTGGTGACCCGGGCCCCGGCCGGGAGCGCCCCGGCCAGGTGCTCGGCGAGACGGCGGGCCTCCGTGGTGCCACCGAGGACGAGTACGTGCATGGGATCGGTCCAGACATGAGTGAGGCGAGAGGAGGGCGCAGCGCCCAACTCAAACACACCGGTCTGCGGCCCGGCTGGACGACCGGTGCCTGTGCGACCGCGGCCACGACCGCCGCGTACACCGCCCTGCTGACCGGCGACTTCCCCGATCCGGTGACCGTCGTCCTGCCCAAGGGCCAGAGCCCGGCGTTCGCCCTGGCGGTGGAGGAGCTCGCCGGCGACCGGGCGACGGCCGGCGTGGTCAAGGACGCGGGAGACGACCCGGACGTGACGCACGGCGCGCTGGTACGGGCCACGGTGCGACGGTTGCCGCCGGGTTCGGGCGTGGTGTTCCGGGCCGGTCCTGGCGTGGGCACCGTGACCCGCCCCGGTCTGCCGCTCGACGTCGGCGAGCCCGCGATCAACCCGATGCCGCGGCAGATGATGCGCGACCACATCGCGCGCGTGGCGGCGGACCACGGGGACACGGGCGACGTCGAGATCACCGTGTCCGTCGATCACGGCGAGGAGATCGCCCGGTCCACGTGGAATCCGCGCCTCGGCATCCTGGGCGGCCTGTCGATCCTCGGCACGACCGGGATCGTCGTCCCCTACTCCTGCTCGGCGTGGATCGACTCGATCCGCCGGGGCGTGGACGTGGCCCGCGCCGCGGGACACACGCATGTGGCGGGATGCACGGGGTCGACCTCGGAGAAGACCGTCGTCGCCGAGTACGGCCTGCCGGAGATCGCCCTGCTCGACATGGGCGACTTCGCCGGGGCGGTGCTCAAGTACGTACGCAGGCATCCGGTGGACCGGCTGACGGTCTGTGGAGGCTTCGCGAAGCTGTCCAAGCTCGCGGCGGGCCATCTGGACCTGCACTCCGCCCGCTCCCAGGTCGACAAGGGGTTCCTCGCCGAACTCGCCCGGCAAGGCGGCGCGGACGCGTCGCTGACCGCCGAGGTGGCGGACGCCAACACGGGTCTGGCCGCCCTTCAGCTGTGCGCGGCGGCCGGGGTCCCGCTGGGCGACCTGGTCGCGGTGGCCGCCCGCGACCAGGCGCTGTCGGTGCTGCGCGGCGCGCCGGTGGCCGTGGACGTCATCTGCATCGACCGGGCGGGCACGGTCGTCGGCCGCAGCGACGTGCGCTGACGCGGTCGGCGCCGCCCGTCAGCAGACGTGCCGGTCGCGCTCGGCCGAGTAGAGGTGGCTGTCGCGGAACTGCTCGGCGCCGAGCGTGCGGCCGACCATGATGACGGCGGTACGGATCACCCCCGCGGCCTTCACCTGCTCGGCGATGTCACTCAGCGAACCGCGCAGGATCAGCTCGTCCGGGCGGGACGCCATGGCCACCACGGCGGCCGGGCAGTCGGCCCCGTAGTGCGGCAGCAGCTCCTCGACGACCCGGTCGACGTACCGGGCGGCCAGGTGCAGCACGATCAGCGCACCGCTGCGGCCGAGCGTGGCCAGGTCCTCGCCCTCCGGCATGGCGGTGGCGCGGTGGGCGATCCGGGTGAGGATGACGGTCTGGCCGACGGTCGGCACGGTCAGCTCCCGCTTCAGGGCTGCGGCGGCCGCCGCGAACGCCGGCACACCGGGCACCACTTCGTACGGCACAGCTGCCGCGTCGAGCCGCCGCATCTGCTCGGCGACCGCGCTGAAGACGGACGGGTCGCCGGAGTGCAGCCGGGCCACGTCCTGCCCGTTCTCGTGGGCGCGCACCAACTCGTCGGTGATCTCGTCGAGGTTGAGCTGCGCGGTGTCGACGAGGCGGGCGTCCGGCGGGCATTCGGCGAGCAGTTCGCGGGGGACCAGGCTGCCCGCGTACAGACAGACCTGACAGGCGGCGAGCGTCCGGGCGCCGCGCACCGTGATCAGGTCGGCGGCGCCGGGGCCGGCGCCGATGAAGTACACGGTCATCTGTTCTCTCCTGACGAGGACGGTGCGGACGGTATCGGGGGGGTGCCGGGCTTGCGCACGGACCACTGGGTGACCGGCATGGCCTGGCGCCAGCCGGTGAAGCCGCCGACCGGCACGGCGTGCGCCACCGCGAGCCGAACCAACTCGCCGCCGTGGCGCCGGTACCGCTCGGCGAGCAGTGCCTCGGACTCCAGCGTGACGGTGTTGGCGACCAGCCGTCCGCCGGGCGGCAGCGCGTCCCAGCAGGCGTCGAGCAGCCCCGGCACGGTCAGCCCGCCGCCGATGAAGACGGCGTCCGGCACCGGCAGTCCGGCCAGTGCTTCCGGTGCCCGGCCGCTGACCACGCGCAGCGCGGGGACGCCGAGCCGGTCCGCGTTACGGGCGATGCGTCCGGCCCGCACCGGGTCGCGTTCGACGGTGACGGCACGGCAGGACGGGTGGGTGCGCATCCACTCGACCGCGATCGACCCGGAACCGCCGCCGATGTCCCACAGCAGTTCGCCGGGCGCCGGGGCCAGTGCCCCGAGCGTGGCCGCGCGGACATGCCGCTTGGTGAGCTGACCGTCGTGCTCGTACGCGTCGTCCGGCAGCCCGGGTACGGCGCCGAGCCGCAGCGCGTCCGGGGCACGACGGCACTCGACCGCGATGACGTTGAGCGGATCGCCCGCCGGATGCGCCCAGCCGTCGGCCGTCCCTGTGACGCAGTCCTCGGCGTCGCCGCCGAGCTGTTCCAGCACCCGCATCGGGCTGGGGCCGAAGCCGCGTTCGCGCAGCAGCGCGGCCACGTCTGCGGGGGTTTCGGCGCCCGCGCTCAGCACCAGCAGGCGCCGGCCCTCGTGCAGGGCGGCGGCCAGGCGGGCGGCGGGCCTGCCCACCAGCGTGACGACCTCGGTGTCCTCCAGCGGCCAGCCGAGCCGGGCGCAGGCGTAGGAGACGGAGGACGGATGCGGCAGGACGCTGAGGTTCCCGGCGCCCAACTCCTCGCAGAGGGCGCGCCCGATGCCGTAGAACATGGGGTCGCCACTGGCCAGCACGGCGATGCGGAGCCCCTGGTGCGCGGCCAGCAGACCGGGCACGGCGGGCCGCAGCGGCGAGGGCCAGGGCACCCGCTGTCCCGCGCACTCCGGCGGCAGCAGCTCCAACTGCCGTGCACCGCCGATCAGCACCTCGGCGCGGAGCAGCGCCGTGCGCGAGGTCCCGGGCAGTCCCTCCCACCCGTCGGCACCGATCCCGACGACGGTGGGCGCAGGGGGCGGGGGTATTGCGGGCTCTGCGGGGATCACGGCCGGTACCTCGGTGTTCGGGGGTTTGACGCAGCCGAAACTCTACTGTTCGCGCTGACCGCTGAGATCGTTCCTGGCGGGTGAGCATCGCCATACGTACGTGCCTCGGGCCGGCCGACGCTTCTCCTGACGCCCCTGCCCGGTCCGCGCGCCGGGCAGGGGCGTTCGGGGCCGGCGCCGGCTCAGAAGTCGAAGACGGGCCCCGCGGTCGCCTCCATGACGCAGGCGTTCGGGTAGGTGCGCTGCCAGTCCACCGCGGTGCCGTTGTACGTCCCCTGTGCGGTGACCGTGACGGGGTCGTGGATCAGGGGGCACGGGTGCGGGTTGCCGGGCAGCTCGTCGAGGTCGCCCCCGGCCTCGTTCAGGGCGGCGCAGGCCTCCGATGCCCTCGGGTGGTGACTCCAGGAGGCGAGCGGACACTGGAGGCCGATGCCGCGGATCCAGGTGTTCTCGCTGCCGGAGACGGTCAGGAAGAGGGTGCTCCCCGGGGTGTCGGCGTGCGCGGTGGGAGCCAGGAGCAGGGGCGTGGCCAGGGCGGCGGCGGTCAGTGAGGCCGCGCTCAGACGCCGGACGACGGAAGAGATGATCATGATCTGGACAACGAACAGCCGGTCATGAGGACACGAGCGGCGCGCCGCGTGCACGTGACCTCACAGCTGTGCGCGTGCCCTCATGGCCGGCCGGCCGGCGCGATGTTCTGGTTGGTGTGGAAGAAATTGTCGGGGTCGTACACCTGCTTGACCGCCGAGAGCCGGTCGTAGTGGTCGCCGTAGGTGGCCCGTACCCGGTCCTGGGACTCGCCCACGCCCATGAAGTTCACGTACGTCCCGCCCATCGACTGCGGATGCAACTCCTCCCAGTAGTCCACACACCACTGCCTGATCGCCTCGGCGTTGTCCGGGTCGGGGTCGATGCCCGCGATGACGCCGGACCAGACGGCGTCGCGGTACGCCCAGGCCGTGTCGTCCGGGCCGATCCGGTGGGCGGCCCCGTCGACCGGGTACAGGTGGGTCGTCGACAGGTCCGTGGGGAGGTTCTCGGCGTACTTGGCGTGGACGGCGATGGCGTCGTCCGTGATCCGGTCGAAGAAGTTGCCCCGCCAGTACCACTGCAGTCCGCTCGGGAGCAGTGCGTCGAACATCGTCTGGAGTGCCGGGTAGGGCATCGGCGAGGTGAAGTGGAAGGCAGGCGGACCCGGTTCGTCCACGACTTTCAGGGTGGCGTCGAGGAGCTCGGGGTCGCCGGTCCAGCACCAGACGACGCCGCACATCTTCTGGCCGTGGATCTCCTCGGGGAACGGCGGGCCGGGCGGGACGGTGAGCGCCAGGAAGAAGCCGTTCAGATCCTCGGGCGCCTGCGGCAGGAAGTCCCGGTACCACTCCAGGACTTCGCGGATCCGGTCGACCGGCCACACGGTGATCGCGACCCCCACGGTGTCCACCGGGTGCAGCCGGAGTTCGCACGAGGTGACGATGCCGAAGTTCCCGCCTCCGCCGCGCAGCGCCCAGAACAGGTCGGAGTTCTCGTTCTCGTCCGCGGTGACGTGGCTGCCGTCGGCCAGGACGACGTCCGCCGCGAGGAGGTTGTCCACGGTCAGGCCGTACCTGCGGGTGAGATAGCCGTGGCCGCCGCCGAGGGTGAGGCCGACGACCCCGGTCGTCGACAGGATTCCGGAGGGAGTGGCCAGGCCGAACGCGTGGGCGGCGTGGTCGAGATCGCCGAGCAGGGTGCCGCCGCCGACCCGGCCGGTCCGGGCGGCGGCATCGATGTGCGCCCAGCGCATCGGTGACAGGTCGAGGGTGACGCCGTCGTCCACCAGGCACAGACCCGCTCCGCTGTGTCCGCCGCCCCGCACGGCGAGTTCGAGACCCTCGTCGCGGACGAAGTCCACCGCGGCCATGACGTCCGCCGCGTCCGCGCACCGCACCACGGCGGCCGGACGCCGGTCGATCATGCCGTTGTAGATCGTGCGGGCGTCGCGGTATTCCGGGTCCTGCGGGCCGATGACCGGACCGCGCAACGCGGCCCTCATCGCTTCGAGCGTGGTGGAGTCCATGGCCGTCTCCTTGCCGCGGGTGCGGACCGCTGTCCTCTCCACGCTCCCGCCGGTCGCAGGGCCGTGCAATCGGCAGGCGCGGCGCAAAGAGCGGGATGCGGTGTGCCGCAGGTCGGGAGCAGTGGGCGGGTTGCCCGGACGGGCGCACCATGAATCCATGGACCGACCCCTTGGTGATGCGAGCCCGCCGGGGCGCCTCGCCGAGCCCGGCGAGGGCATCAGCCCGGAGGAACTCGCGCTCGCCGCCCGCAACCACGGTCTGCCGCTGGAGGCGCTGCGCTACGACATCACCCCGCCCGGACTGCACTATGTGCTGGTCCACTACGACATCCCCGAGATCCGGGACGGCTCCGTGCAGCTCACCGTGCACGGCAGGGTCCGGACGCCGCTGGCACTGGACCTGGCGGCGCTGCGGTCGTTCCCGGCCGTCACACTGCGCGTCACGATGGAGTGCGCGGGCAATGGCCGGGCCCGGCTCGTACCGCGGCCGGTGAGCCAGCCGTGGCTGGTCGAGGCGGTCGGTACGGCGGAGTGGACGGGGGTGCCGCTGCGGCTGCTGCTCGCCGAGGCCGGGGTGGAGCCGGATGCCGTCGAGGCGGTGTTCTGCGGTGCCGACCACGGTGTCGAGCGGGGCGTCGAGCAGGACTACCGGCGGAGCCTGCCGGTGGACGTGGCCACCGGCGACACGCCGGAAGTGCTGGTGGCGTACGCGATGAACGGCGGTCCGCTGCCGCCGCAGCACGGCCATCCGCTGCGGCTGGTGGTGCCCGGCTGGTACGGCATGGCGCACGTGAAATGGCTTCGGGAGATACGGCTCACCGAGACCCCGTTCACCGGCTTCCAGCAGACGACCGCCTACCGCTACCGGCAGGAGCCCGACGATCCCGGTGAAGCCGTCACCCGGATGGCCCCCCGGGCGCTGATGATCCCGCCCGGGTTCCCGGACTTCATGTCCCGGACCCGTTTCGTACGCCCCGGTCGGGTGCTGCTCCGGGGCCGCACCTGGTCGGGGGAGCCGCCGGTCGTCCGGGTCGAGGTGAGCACGGACGACGGCCGCTCCTGGTACGACGCCGAACTCGCCCCGCCGGACGGGGACGGCAGGCACACGTGGGCCTGGCAACGGTGGCAGGCGCCGTGGAAGGCGGTGCCGGGCACCCATGTCCTCAGCGCCCGTGCCACCGACGCCGGTGGCCGGGTCCAGCCCCTCAGCCAGCCGTGGAACCGTGGCGGCTTCGGCAACAACTCGATCCAGCGGATCGTCGTCCACTGCGGGTGGGGTGAGCCCACTGCGGAGTGGGATGAGCTCAGACGAGGAGCTTCGTCTTCGCCCGCTGGAACTCCTCGTCCGTGATCGCGCCGCGGTCCTTCAGCTCGGCGAGTTTCGCCAGCTCCTCGACGCTGCTGCCGCGTTTCGCCGGGCCGGTCGTGTCACCGGTGGCGGCGGCTTCCCGTACGTACGCCTTGAAGGCGGCTTCCCGCTCCTTGGCTTCCGCGACGTCGCGCTTCCCCATGGATTTACCGCGTGCGATCACGTAGATCAGGACGCCGAGGTACGGCAGTACCAGGGCCAGGATCAGCCAGCCCGCCTTCGCCCAGCCGCCGAGGTCGTCGCTGCGGAAGATGTCCGAGATGACCTTGAAGAGGAGGAAGAGCCACATGATCCAGAGGAAGAACCAGAGCATGGTCCAGAAGAGGTTGAGCAGAGGGTATTCGTCCACGTTCCGCTCCCTGGTCGTCGCGTCGTTCGGCTCGTCGCTCCGTGTCGGTGACACAGTCCTGAACGACTGAATCCTCAATCAGTCATATCATCAGATTTCGGACCCTGCCCGCTGTCGTACGGGCCGTTCCTCAGGGGCCGTTCCCCGGAGGCGGCGCGGAGTACCGTGGAATGACCGAGGGAGGCGTGTGGCGTATGAGCGCCGCAGATGGGTCCGCCTGGAGCCCGATCGGGGCGATCGGCCGCGTCACCGTGCCGATCCCGCCGAACGGCCCCGGCGAGGTACTGGTGGCCGTACGGGGTGGGTCGGAGGCCTACACCGCATGGTCGGCGACGTCGATCGACAGGGACGTACGCGTCGTTGTCGTCGACTCGGTCTCGGCACGCGGCGTGATCGTCGAACGTCTGCCGTCCTGAACCGCGAACCGACGCCGGGGAACGACGCCGGGGACAGCGATGAGCGCCGCCGCACCGGGACATCACGTCGAGAAAAGGCGTACGGCAGGAGTCCGCTCATGTTGTTCTGGCACGTTCCCGCCCCCAACGAGGCGATGCTCATCTCCGGATCGAAACGGCAGACGCACGACACCCAGTTCCGGATCGTCACCGGTCACGGCAGTTTCGTCGTGCCGGTGAAGCAGAAGGTGCGCATGCTCTCCCTGGCGCTGCGCGAGGCGGAGATCACCGAGGACTGCGTCACCCAGCAGGGCATCCGTCTCAACGTCCGCGCCGTCGCCGTCTTCAAGGTCGGTGACGACGCCGTCTCCATCGCGAACGCCGCCCGTCGCTTCCTGTCCGAACAGGACCAGATGGAGGAGCTCGCCGGCCGGATCTTCGCCGGACACCTGCGTTCCATCGTCGGCGGGCTGACCGTCGAGCAGATCATCCGGGAGCGGAACCGGGTCTCCCAGGAGGTCATCGCGGGCAGCCACGGCGAGATGGAGAAGCTCGGCATCGTCGTGGACGCCCTCCAGATCCAGGAGATCGAGGACTCCACCGGCTACATCAAGAACCTCGCCGCCCCGCACGCGGCCGCCGTGGCCAGCCAGGCGCGGATCGCCCAGGCCAGGGCCGACCAGGAGGCGACCGAGCGGGAGCAGCAGGCCGCGGCGCTCAAGGCCGAGTACGAGCGGGACACCGCGATCAAGCGGGCCGGCTTCCTCGCCGAGACCGAGCAGTGCAACGCCCGCGCCGCCCAGGCCGGACCGCTGGCCCAGGCCAGGGCCTCGCACGAGGTCGTCGAGGAGCAGACCGCACTGGCCGAGCGGCAGGCGTCGCTGGCCGCGCAACGGCTGGAGGCGGAGGTCAGGCGTCCGGCCGACGCCGAGGCGTATCGGCAGCGCACGCTCGCCGAGGCCGCCCGCGACCAGACGAAGTTCCAGGCCGACGGCAGTGCGTACGCCGAACGGACCCTTGCCCAGGCGCAGGCCGACGCCAACACCGCGCGGGCCACCTCGCTCCGGGACGGCAATCAGGAGCTGATCGCGGCCAACCGCATCGTGGAGAACCTGCCGGCCCTGGCCGACGCGGCCGCCCGCGGGATGTCGGGGGCCGACCTCACCGTTCTCAACGGCACCAACGGTGTCAACGAGATGGCGGCGGGCGTGGTCAGCCAGGGGCTGGCGATCCTCCATGCGCTCCAGCGCGGCGCGAAGGCGGCGAAGCCGGCGGTCGACGCGAAGCGGGCGCCGCGCATCACCGACTCGAGCTGAGCCGGGCTGCTTCTCCGCTCCGGAGGCCTCCGGTACGAGGGATTTCGTTGCGGGGGCTTCCGCTGTGGGGGGCGCGGCACCCTCGTCCGTCGCCGTCCGCGCGGCTGCGGAAACCTTTCGCTGATACAGCAGAAGCCCCATGAACCCCGCGATGAACCCGAGGCCGCCGATGAGCGCGCCGTGCACGGGCGACTGCGGGGTGTGGTCGGTACGGGCAGGGGTGAGCGGTGCGGTCGTCGGAGGCCATCCGGGCAGGCTGCGAGCCGGCAACTGCTTCTCGAATCCGGCACCTTGGTGCAGCGGTGGGCATGGATGGGCGCAGGCGGACCAGTAAATGGTCAACCGTCCGTCCCGGATGGCGTAGAGTTGTGTTCACCGACGCGGGGTGGAGCAGCTCGGTAGCTCGCTGGGCTCATAACCCAGAGGTCGCAGGTTCAAATCCTGTCCCCGCTACTGAAGAATCAGGCCCGGCATGCATGAAGCATGCCGGGCCTGATTCGCGTTTCCGTCCCCCCTTCGGCCGACGCGGAGTCGCCGCGCGACGCCGCTCCGGCCAGCCTGGGGGAGTGGGGTGCGGCACCGTCCGCAGTCAGGCGCGTACCGGGCAGGAGGCCGCGGGGGCGCATCGGGCAGGAGACCACAGGAGCCGCTGCGCGTACCGGGCAGGAGACCACTGGTGGGGATGGCGGAGAAGCTGCGGGGGGTGCGGGCCGGGGGCGGCAGCCGTTCCCGGCGGTTCGTCGGCGTGCTGCCTGCACTGATGATCATCGTCGGGCTCGTGTTCGACATCCTCACCCCGCCGCCGTTCACCGCCGTGCCGCTCTTCGTGGCTGCCCCGCTGGTCGCCGCGCCGTTCTTCACCCGGGCGGGCACCGTCCGTATCGGCGCCGCCTCGCTGCTCTCGATCCTCGTCCTGCGGAGTGAGAGCGGCACGGTGCTGCAGGTCGTGCCGTCCCTCGAGATCCTCACCGTGCTCACCGTCTCGCTCCTCGCCCTCTTCATCAACGGAGTCGTACGGCGAAGCACTCAGCAGCTGGCTTCGGCGCGGGTCATCGCGGAGACCGCCATGCGGGCCGTGCTGCCGAAGCCGAACGACTGGATCGGCGGGCTGCAGGTCGCCGCGCGGTACGAGGCGGCGCAGGCGGACGAGTTCGTCGGCGGCGACCTGTTCGCCGTGGTGGACAGCCCGCACGGCGTGCGGCTGGTGGTCGGGGACGTGCGGGGCAAGGGGCTCGACGCGGTCGAGGCGGTGGCGGTGATCATCGGCGCGTTCCGGGAGGCCGCCGAGCAGGAGGCTTCGCTGGAGGACGTGGCGCAGCGGCTGGAGCGGGCGCTGGCGCGGGAGGGGGAGCGGCGCGGCGGGATCGATCCGGTCGAGGGGTTCGTCACCGCCGCACTCGCCGAGATCCCGCATGGCGGTGCCGAGGTACGGATCGTCAACCGCGGCCATCCCGAGCCGCTGCTGCTCCATGCCGACGGCGAGGTGGAGGTGCTGGTGCCGAGCGTGCCCGCGCTGCCGCTCGGTATGGGGCTGGGGGTGTGGCCGGACCTGGCCGACGTCTGGGGTCTGGCCGCCGGGACGACGCTGCTCGTCTACACCGACGGCCTCTCCGAGGCTCGGGACAAACAGGGGATCTTCTACGATCCGGCGGCCCGACTGCGCGGACGGCTCTTCCCCGGGCCCGAGGAACTGCTGTCCGCACTGACCGATGACGTACGGGTGCACACGGGTGGCAAGTCCACCGACGACCTGGCACTGGTGGCGGTCGCGCGGCCCGCGGAGGGGCAGCTGGAACGGCGCACGAAGGTGAAGATCGTGGGGCGCGGTCAGGAATGAGTCGCGACTGCGGTGAGCACACGAGGACGATGCCACCGTGCGTAATCGAAGAGTTCCGCTCCGCATAACGTTTGACGCAACGTCAGAAAGACGGTAGCGGCTGAGTCGGGGTCAACTCGTCCGATTCCACCCGGTTGTGTCCCGTAAAGTCCAGGCCAAGGTCGTCAACGATCAGTGGGAACGGCTTGGAATCGGACCCGTGTGTCTATTAACGTTCGATAACGCAGCGCGGTCGTCCCAGCCGTCGTCAGTGGCGGCACCCGTGCGCGAGCGCCGAATTCCGCAAGGGAACCGGGGAACCACCTACATGGGGTGAATCGGACACCTGTGTCTCGTGAGAGGCAGAGGAATCCGTAGGAGACCTTCCTGCTCCGAACCCGTCAGCTAACCCGGTAGGCGAGAAGGAAGGAAAGGAGTGCGCCCCCGTGGCGTCCAACAAGCCTGCCCCCGAAGCCCCTTCCCGGTTCGGCCCCGACTTCACCACCGAGTACGGATCCGGGACGGACACCGAGTTCGGCACCGAAGGCTTCGGAGAGACCGACCGGGCCTGGGAGGAATGGAACCCCACCGAGGAGTCCGTCCGCCCCGTACGTGGCAGGCACCGCGTCGCCAAGCAGCGCAACGGGCTCGCCCGTAGCTCCACGGTTCTCGGTGTCGGTGTCATCGCGGCCGTCGGCGCGGGCGGCATGGCCACCGCGCAGAGCAAGCCGCCGGTCTCCATCTCCCTTCCCGATTCCATCGCGGACAATCTCCCCGACGCCGGCTCCCTCCCCGGGGTGGGCGCGCTGTTCTCCGACGGGTCCGCCATCGACCAGGCCCAGGCCGAGACCGCCGCCGCACCGCTGACCAGCGCGGGCATCACCACCGCCGAGGCCGAGCAGGGCGCCACCGACGCCGGCGAGGCGCTCCGCGCCCGCATCCTCCAGCAGGCCGAGCAGCAGCAGAACGCCGCCGACGAGGAGGCCAGGGCGGCCGAGGAGAAGGCCGCCGCGGAGAAGGCGGCAGCCGAGGCGAAGCAGAAGCAGGACGTCGCGGCGGCCAAGGCCGAGGCCGCGAA
Source organism: Streptomyces sp. NPDC057486 (assembly GCF_042802415.1). NCBI lineage: Bacteria > Bacillati > Actinomycetota > Actinomycetes > Kitasatosporales > Streptomycetaceae > Streptomyces > Streptomyces sp. NPDC057486. Next base: position 21,762 of record NZ_JBHVEE010000085.1, read on the forward strand.
GAAGAAGGCGGAGGCGGAGGCGAAGGCGAAGGCCGAGGCCGAGCGGCTCGCCAAACTGGCCGCCAGCTACGCCATCCCCACCTCCTCGTACACGATCACCTCGACCTTCGGCCAGGCCGGTTCGATGTGGTCCTCCGGCTACCACACCGGTCTCGACTTCGCGGCTCCGACCGGCACCCCGATCAAGGCCATCCACACCGGCACCATCAAGTCGGCCGGTTGGTCCGGCTCCTACGGCTACCGCACGGTCCTGGAGCTCGAGGACGGTACGGAGCTGTGGTTCTGTCACCAGTCGTCGATCAACGTCAGCGTCGGCCAGAAGGTCACCACCGGTGAGACCATCGGCCGCGTCGGTGCCACCGGAAATGTGACGGGCCCTCACCTCCACCTGGAGGTCCACACCTCGAGCGGCACGGGCATCGACCCGATGACCTGGCTGCGCGACAAGGGCCTCACGCCCTGACCCGAGGAACGCGAGCCGTCCCACCGGCCCGCCATCGATCCCCGGCAGCCCTGACGCTCACCCCCCGACGTCAGGGCTGCCGGTCCGTTTCTCCACGGCTTTCCCGTGCATCATGCATGGAATAGCGGCACCGGTGGATTTTGTTGATCCACTTATGACTTCTCTCCGCAGGCTCGGCTCTTCCGACCTTCAGGTCTTCCCGCTCGCCCTCGGCGGCAACGTCTTCGGCTGGACCGCCGACGAGGCGCAGTCGTTCGCCGTCCTCGACGCGTATGCCGCGGCGGGCGGCAATTTCATCGACACCGCCGACTCGTACTCCGCCTGGGTCCCCGGCAACGAGGGCGGCGAGTCGGAGATCGTCATCGGCAAATGGCTCGCCGCACGCTCCGACCGCTCCGACATCGTCGTCGCGACGAAGGTCGGCGCCCATCCCGAGTACAAGGGCCTCTCCGCGACCACCATCAAGGCCGCGGCCGAGCAGTCGCTGCGCCGTCTCGGCACCGACCACATCGATCTCTACTACACGCACTTCGACGACGAGACCGTCCCGGTCGAGGAGATCATCACCGCTTTCGACCAGTTGGTGAAGGACGGCAAGGTGCGCGCCATCGCCGCCTCCAACATCAGCCCGGAGCGGCTCCAGGCGTCCCTGGACTTCTCCGAGCGCGAGGGGCTGGCCCGTTACGTCGCCCTGCAGCCGCACTACAACCTCGTCTCCCGTGACACCTACGAGGGCGAGCTCCAGGACACCGCCGCCCGCGCCGGGCTCGCCGCCGTCCCGTACTTCGCCCTGGCCTCCGGTTTCCTCACCGGCAAGTACCGTCCGGGCACGTCGGTGGAGAGCGCCCGGGCCGAGAATGCCGGCCGGCACCTGGAGTCGGAGCGGGGCCGGAAGGTCCTGGCCGCACTCGACAGGGTGGCCCAGGAGCGCGGCGCCGAGATCGCGACCGTCGCCCTGGCCTGGCTCGCCGCCCGTCCGACCGTAGCCGCCCCGATCGCCTCGGCCCGCACGGTCGATCAGCTGCCGGCACTGGTGGCCGTCGCCGACCTGCGGCTGACCGAGCAGGAGCTGGCGGAACTCACCGAAGCGTCCGCCTGACCCGTCACCGGGGATGCCGGGGCGGCCGGCTCCCCCGGTGCTGCGACCGGAAAGGTTCACCGGCTCGCGACGCCCGGAACCTCGCTGCGTTGTCGCATCACCCGAGTACGTCCGGTACGAGGGCGATCCTCCGCCTTGCGATGCACCGCACCGGACGCCGCGGGCTTCCCGGCAGACCTTTCCGGTCGCAGCACTAGTGCCCCTCCCGGCAAGCTTTGCCCCGTCGCACCGCCCGGCACGCGCTCCCCCAAGGCCTCAAGGGCCAGGGGGGACCCCCTTCCGCGTTGGCCAAAAGCCCTGGTAGCTCCTTCCCCAAGCTCTCAACTCCGTTCGAGCAGGGGAGACCCCATCCAAGGACTTCCGGCCGCCTTGCGATCACACGCACCGGACGGCGCTCCTCATGGGGCAAACATTGCCGGTCAAGGCACTAGCGGTGCCGTCCGTGGGGCGGCCGGTGATACGGCTGCCCAGGGGGTGACAGGTACGGGTTGTGGCCGCCGTACGGCTGGTACTGCTGCGGAACCGGCGCCGGGGCCACGTACCGCGGGCGCAGGCGGCCCGTCGCCTGTGCCGCGTACGCCAGGGCGGGGGCGGCCACCTCCCGGCGCTGCCAGAGATGGTGCAGCAGTTCCAGTTCACGTGCGCTGAAGTCCGGTTCCGCCGCCCCGCGGCCTGCCCGGCGGCGCAGGAACGCCAGGGACGTGGCGAACGACTCGTACTCGGCGACCGTCCGCGCCGCCGCCTTGCCGCGCGCCGCGGCCTGCGCCTTGGCGTGACTGCGTACCTGCGCCGCGATCCGGCTGTGAGCGCCGTGGGCGGGGCCGTAGGCGGCGGCGTACCCATACCCCGGGGCTCCGTACCCCGCTTGCGCGTGCTGCCGGCGCGCCAGGTCCCGGGCCAGGCCGCGGGCCCGCATCGAGGAGAGCGCGAGCGGCTCGGCCGGGGTCAGCCAGCCGGCGGCCGCGTACGCGGGCAGCTCGGTCGCCAGGGTGCGCAGCTCCCGCTGGCGCGACCAGATCGCCAGCCAGGTGACCAGTCCGAAGACCGGGACCATGAACACCCCGTACACGACATAGAAGCCGTACGGGCCGAACGTCCCCGAGCCGTTCCACAGGGCGTGCATGCCCATGGCGAGGACCAGTCCGAGCAGCGGCAGCGCGATGCGGCGGATGCGGTGGCGGCGTGCGCTGAGCGCCGCGAAGCCGAAGCCCAGGCCGGTCAGCACGGTGAAGAGCGGATGTGCGAACGGCGTCATCACCCCTCGTACGAAGAAGGTCGCGGCCGTCACCGACGCCAGGCCCGAGTTGCCGATCTGCTGGTCCTCGCCGAACGCGTTGCCCAGATAGAGGATGTTCTCGGTGAAGGCGAAGCCCGTCGCCGTGAAGCCGGCGATGACGACCCCGGCGACGACACCGCCGAAGTCCCTTCGCCGGAACAGGAAGATCAGCAGGACGGCCGCCGCCTTCGCGCTCTCCTCGACGACCGGCGCTATGACCGTGGCCCCGAGGGTGTCCGCGTTCGCCGGGTCCGCGGTGGCCGTCGCGATCCAGCGGGTCGCGAAGGAATTGGCGATGATCGCGACCAGGGCGGCGGCGCACGCACCCCAGGCGAAGGCGAACAGCAGATTCCGCCAGGGTTCGGGTTCGACCCGGTCCAGCCAGCGGAACGCCGTCATCAGGAGCGGGACGGGCAGCACGGCCAGACCGAGCCCGACCAGGAATCCTTCGGTGCCGGTCTGGGCGCGGACCAGGGCCAGGATCACCAGCCCGCACAGCGCGAGCACCGTGAAGACCGCAGCGATACGGAACGTCTTGCTCCGCCAGACCATGCCGACGCGGCGTGGGCGGTAGCGCCACTGACCCCGCTCCGGCACGGCCGCCAGGATCTCGCCGACCCGCTGCTCCTCGAGGAGCGGGACGGCCGGCTGCGACTGTTGCTGCTGGACAGAGCCGTCGGACACCCCATGACCCTAACGAGGGGGACTGACAGCTGACCATGGGGCGACGAGGTGCGCGTGCCGCCCCGTCAGGAAATCCGCAGCTCAGCCACGGGTGAGGACCCGGCCGCGCCGGAAAGGTCAGCTACGGGCGAAGAGCAGGTCGTGCACGACGTGGCCCTTGTCCAGGCCCTGCCCCTCGAACCGGGTCAGCGGACGGAACGCGGGCCGCGGTGCGTAGCCGCCGTCCGCCACCGTGTTCTCGAACAGGGGGTGCGCGGTCAGCACCTCGAGCATCTGCTCGGCGTACGGCTCCCAGTCGGTCGCACAGTGCAGCACGGCTCCCGGCTTCAGCCGCTGCGCCACCAGATCGAGGAACTCCGGCTGGATCAGGCGCCGCTTGTGGTGGCGCTTCTTGGGCCACGGGTCGGGGAAGTACACCCGGAGCCCGTCGAGCGAGTCCGGCGGCAGCATCTCGCGCAGCAGGATGATCGCGTCACCGTTGGCCACCCGGATGTTGGACAGTCCGTTCCGGTCCGCGAGCCCGAGCAGATTGCCCTGGCCCGGGGTGTGCACGTCGACGGCGAGTATGCCGGTGCCCGGGTCGTCGGCCGCCATCTGCGCGGTCGCCTCACCCATCCCGAAGCCGATCTCCAGCACGATCGGGAGCCCGCCGAACAGCTCGGGCAGGTCGAGGACCGACTGCCCGTCGATGTCCAGGCCCCACTTCGGCCAGAGCCGCTGCAGCGCGTCCTCCTGGCCGGGTGTGACACGGCTGCGGCGCGGCTGGAAGCTGCGGATCCGGCGCTCGTGGTGCGAACCGGCCGGATCGGCGGCGGGCCCGCCGGGGAAGCGCGGCTCCTGGCGCAGCCTGCGCTGCCGCTCGAAGGCGGCGGCACGCAGATCGTGGGCCTCGTCGGTCTCGGGGGCGGGGTTCAAGGACTCAGACACAATGCCCCGATTCTACGGCGGGCGGCTTCCATCCCGTTCCCTGTGCCCGGAGCAGCGCCCTGCGTGCCACCTCCCGCCCGATGGGCAGAGAGGCCGTCGCGGCGGGCGACGGGGCGTTCAGCACGTGCACGGTGTGCGGGGCCTCGCGGATGAGGAAGTCGTCCACCAGCGTGCCGTCGCGCAGCACCGCCTGGGCCCTGACACCGGACGGGGCGGGGCGCAGGTCGTCCTCCGTGACCTCGGGCAGCAGCCGCCGGACGGCCGCGGTGAATGCGCTCCTCGACAGCGAACGGTGCACCTCGCCCGCCCCGTACCGCCAGTGTCTGCGTGCGATCTGCCAGGAGCCAGGCCAGGTCAGCGTGTCCGCGAGCTCACGCGGGCGTACGACCGGCCAGCTGTACCCCTCGCGGGCCAGCGCGGGCACCGCATTCGGCCCGACGTGGACACCGCCGTCATGGCCCCGGGTCAGGTGCACCCCGAGGAACGGGAACGCCGGATCCGGCACCGGGTAGACCAGCCCGCGCACCAGCTCCGGCCTGGTCAGCTCGTAGTACTCCCCGCGGAAGGGCACGATCCGCATGCCCGGCTCGTCGCCCGCGAGCCGCGCCACCCGGTCGCAGTGCAGCCCCGCGCAGTTGACCAGGACCCGGGCCCGCACGACGCGGCCGTCCGCCGTCCGCACCGCCACACCCCACGGGCGGCGGTCGATCGCCGTGACCTCGGCCCCGAACCTGATCAGCCCGCCCGCGCCGCGCACCTCGGCCGCGAGCCGCTCGGCAACCGCCTTGAAGTCGCACACACCGGTCGTCCCGACCCGGATCGCCGCGAGCCCGCGGACCTGCGGCTCGTACTCCGCGATCCCCGAGGGCCCCAGCTCCCGCACCGGCAGCCCGTGCTCCCGCCCGCGCTGCACCAGGGCGTGCAGCCGGGGCAGCTCGGACCGCTCGGTCGCGACGATCAGCTTGCCGGTCACCGCGTGCGGAATGCCGTACTCCGCGCAGAAGTCGACCATCTCGGCGGCGCCGCGCACCGCATAGCGGGCCTTCAGCGAACCGGGGCGGTAGTAGATGCCACTGTGGATGACCCCGCTGTTGCGCCCCGTCTGGTGGCGCGCCGGGCCCCACTCCTTCTCCAATACCGTCACCCGCGTGCCCGGAGCGGTCCGCGTGAGGGCATACGCCGTCGACAGGCCGACGATCCCGCCGCCGATCACCAGCACATCGCAGTCGTACGCCGCGTGAGTCATCATCACGCCACCTCCCACCCCGATAGTGCACTGACCCACTGACATCGCACTCAAACCAGCGGAGGTCAGCGTGGCGCCCGGAATTCCGCCCCCGGTCGCCTGCGCGTCACCGGAAGGACTCCGCGCGGGCATCCGAGAGGCTGCGGGCGCCCCGGGGGAGGCCGCTACGCCGGCGCCACCAGCAGCGGCCGTGCCCGCTCGCGCAGCTCGGCGACGCGTGGCTCGTCCCCGTACGGTTCGAGGCGGTGCAGCAGGTCCCGTACGTACTCCGTGGTCCGCGCCGACGAGATGCGGCCGGCCACCTCGACCGCGCGGGTGCCCGCCGCGCAGGCCGCGTCCAGGTTGCCGGACTCCAGCTCGGCGACGGCCGAGACCACCAGCCGCAGCCCGTGCGAGCGCACGAACTCCTCGGTCGGCCGGGACAGCGCCTGTTCGGTGAAGCGCCGCACCTGCCGCGGGGCCTTCAGATCGCGGTAGCACTCCGCGGCGTCGGCGGCGAACCTGTCGTACGAGTAGAAGCCCAGCCACGACGGGTCCGCGTCGCCGTCCCGGGAACGCTCCAGCCAGCTCTCGGCGGCCTTCAGCGCGGCCCCCGCGGCCGGGGCGTCGCCCGCCTTCGCATGGGCCCGCGCCTCCACCAGCCGGAAGAAACTCATGGTGCGGGCGGTGGCGAGTCCGCGGTTGCGTTCGACGGCCGCCTGCGCGAGGTCGACTCCCTCGTCGGCGAAGCCGCGGTAGGTCGCCTGCAGCGACATCGACACGAGGACATATCCGCCGAGCGGCACGTCGGCCGCGGCCCGCGCGAGCCGCAGCGCCTGGATGTAGTACCGCTGGGCGGCCTCCTGCTGCCCGGTGTCGAACGCCATCCACCCGGCGAGTCTGGTCAGCTCGGCGGCGGCGCCGAAGAGCGCCCGGCCCACCTCGTCGCTGTACGAGCCGAGGAGCAGTGGCGCCGCGTCCACCCGTAAACACTCCGGGACCATGGAGGAGCGCCAGTCGCCGCCGCCGTACTTGGAGTCCCAGCGGCGCGCGTCCTGGGCCGCCTCGCGGAGTTTGGTCACATCGCTGTGGCCGACGCGCAGCGGCGAGATGTCGTTCATGGAGTCCGGTCCCGGCTGTACGGGAATGCCGGGCGCACCGCCCGGAGCACCCGGCGGTGGCGGTGCACCGTGCGCGCCCTGCGTGCCGAGGATCGCCGCCTCGGCCGCCGACGAGTCGCGTGCCACCGACGGGTCGGCGGGGGTTATCAGCCAGCGGGACGCGGGCGTCGCGTACGCGCTCACCGAGAACGAGCCCGCCAACGACTGCCAGATCCCGCCGCTGCCCGCCCGGCGCCCGGCCAGATCCAGCCGGTACAGCTCGGTCGCCGAACGCACCGCCTCGCCCACGTCGCGCGGGAAGGCCAGACCGACCTCCGGCGCCGGATCGGCGTCCGCGAGCCCGATCTCGTGCAGCGGGACCGGCCGGCCGAGCTTGGCGCCGATCGCCGCGGCGATGAGATGGGGTGCGGCGCCCTGCGGCACCATGCCCTTCGAGACCCATCTCGCCACCGAGGTCTTGTCGTAGCGAAGTGTCAGCCCGCGCTGCGCCCCGAGGTCGTTGACCCGCCGGGCGAGCCCGGCGTTGCTGATTCCCGCGAGGGCGAGAACGGTTCCGAGCTTCTCGTTCGGCCCGCGTTGCTCCCTGGACATGCGCCACCCCTCGACACACAGACGGCAGCCGCGTCACCGAGGAGGCGCGCGGCATTCGTACTGTGTTCTCCCCAGGGACGGGCCCCGGCACTCCGACCGCACACGCATGTGGCCGAGCCCCGAGGAATATGCCTCCTGCCGAGAACCTCAGTAAACCCAGCGTAGTTCGCCGCATCCCTACCGTTAAGGGGCAGACGTCCGTATGGCGGGATTGTTGTCCGTACGTGCGATGGGCGGACGATCGGCGTACCGGGGACGGTCCCACCGCGACGCTCCGGCCGCCCTGTCGGACCCGCCGGACGCCGCTGGGGGCCCCGCCGGGCGAGCCCCCCACGTGCTCCTGGCGTGTGGCCGTGCGCCCGGCCGTGCGCTCTGGCCCGGCCGACGGGGGAGCGCTTCCATGGGTGCTGCGTGGGTCGGCCCACTGCACTGGACTCAGTGGGCTGGGGGACACTGCCGCCTCATTCCCCGCAGGCGGCGGACCGGTCCGGGAGGCGAACCACGTCTCCCGGACTGTGCGTTCGGCGGGTCGCCGGAGCGGACCGGGGCCGGCGTGAGGGCGGGCGGGCAGCCGGTGCGGGAGCGGCCGAGGGGCGTCGCGGAACAGGCCGGGCGACCTCGCATCAAAGCGGGATGGAACGGAACATCGTGCGCGCCGGGAATCGGTTCCGGGGCTTGCCGTGCTCTCCGAGAATGGCCGAATGGCGTCGGTGCGTCGCGGGTTGGGCCGGGCGATCCGTGGACACCCGGCGGGCTGCCGGCCCACGGTCGACGGGCAGTTCCGGAGGTGGCCGGATTTCGGCCGGTACGAACCCCGGGCAACGGGGAAGGCAACAAACGGAACCTGTAGGTCCGTTGTGGCGCCCCCAGTGCGCGGGGATCGGTCGGCCCCGGTCGCCCTCCGGCTTTTGCCAGGGGCGCATGCGCTTGCGACGTGCGCCCTCCGTAGCCACTCCTGCGCGCCGTTGTCGTGGCAGCATGTTCCGCAACGGCGCTGCATCTTCTCGCAGTTCTCCCGGTATGAACCAGGTGCGCCGTTTTTGTCCACAGCCTGTGGAGGCGGCGATGCGTTGGTTGGTGGGGTGGAGCAGTATCGCCGCGAGCTTCGGCACGGTCGGCGCGGTCGGCGCAGCCGACGAGGGGCGCACCGTGCACCCCGTGGGCTCCCAACTCCTGTGGGGCGATCCGGATCCGCTCTGGGCTGTCGGCGACTGGCGCCCCGACGAGATCCGGATCGCCTCCGTCGAGACCGCCGAAGGCGCGCCCACCGCCCGCCTCGCCGTCCTCGGCTGCTGCAGCGCCACCGATGAGCAGCTCCGGCTCGGCCTGCTCGCCGCCCGCGGCGGCGCCCTGCGCCACCTCACCGCCTGGCCGGGCAGCTACACCGCCGTCGTCCAGATCGGCCGGAGGATCACCGTCGTCGGGGACCTCGCCGGAGCCCGCCCGGTCTTCTACACACCCTGGGCGAGCGGTACGGCGTACGCGACCGCCGCACTCCCGCTCGCCGACCTCATCGAGGCGCAGCTGGACATCGGCCACCTGGCCGCGCTCCTCGCCTGCCCCGAGACGCCGGAGGCACTGCGCGACGGCACTCCGTACGTGGGTGTGAAGCGCATCCCGCCGGGGCACGCGCTCATCCTCCGCGAGGGCTCCCGCGAGATCACGGGGTACGAGCCGGTCGCCTCCCTCGCCGTCGCCGCCCCCCAGCTCGACCCGGTGAGCGCCGTGGACGGGGTGCGCGACGCATTGCTCGAAGCGGTGCGCGCCAGGCTCCTGGCCCCCCGCCACGCGCCCGAGACGCTGCCACCCGACCCGGGACCGGTCCCCGGCATGGGGCCCGCCGAACGCCGCGCCGCCCGCGGCGCGCCCGTCCCCGGCATCGGCGCCGACCTCTCCGGCGGCAGCGCCTCCGCCACCCTCGCCCTGCTCGCCGCAGGCCTGCCCGGACTCCCCGGCACCCTCCTCGGCCACGGAACGGGCGCGGGCGAGCGGCTGCTCGCCGTCACCTTCAACGACCTCACCACCCGCGACCACGAGGACGAACTCGAACGTGCCGCGGTCATCGCCGCCAACCCGCGGCTGCACCACGTCGTCGTCGCCGCGGGCGAGGAGGCACTGCCCTACGCCGACCTGGGCAGTGGCCCGCTCACCGACGAACCGGCCCCCTCCCTCGTCGTCGCCGAACGCCACCGCAGGCGCCTCGCCGCCGGCAGCGCCGACCACTTCGTCGGCGACGGCGCCCGGCAGGTCCTCGACGCCCACCCGGCCCGCCTCGCCGACCTCCTGATGGACCGCCGCCGACGCCACCTGCTGCGCCCGGTCGCCGCCCTCGCCAGAGCGGAAGGACCGTCCGCACACTCGCTGTTCGTACCGCTGACCGTCTACCGCGCGGCCCGCCGCCTGGCCCGTACGTCGTACCGCACGGGTCTCGAAACGGCTGCCGACCGGCTCCCGGACGCCAACCGCCGCACGCCCGATCTCGGCACCCCCGCCGACGCCTCGCTCGCCGCGCTCACCTGGTCACGGCCGGGGCCCGCCGCCCGCTGGCTGACCGGGGAGGCGCTCGCGGAAGTGTCGGTGCGCCTCCAGGAGGCGGCGATCCGCCCCGCTTCGGTCCAGCGTCCCGGCGAGGCCCGTGCCCGTGCCGCGCTCGCCCGGCACGCCGCCGACCACCGGATCCTGGAGCAGGCCGCCGAGATCCGCAGCCAGCGGCTGCACGCCCCTTTCCTCGACAATCAGGTGGTACGGGCCGCCCGCGCCCTGCCCGAATCGCTCCGCGTCCAGCCGGGCGCCCGCGCCGCCGTCCTGCGTCGCGTTCTCGCGGGCGCGGGCATCCACGAACTGCCGCCGGGCTGGGGCACCCCCTCCCAGGCGACCTCGACCGCGGTCAGCCGTACCGGTCTGCGCGCCGCGCTCCCCGACCTGATCGCCCTCTTCGACGCCCCCCTGCTCGCCGACGCGGGTCTGATCGAGGCCCGGGTCGTACGAAAGGCCCTGCGCGCGGCTTCCGAGGGCGAACCGCTGCCCCTGGACGGCCTCGCCGACCTGGCCGCCACGGAGCTCTGGCTCCGCCGCCTCGTCTCCCGCCGCGGCACCTGCTGGACGGGCACGGCGGCGCCGCGTCAGCGCGCGGTGGCCGGCGGAGTGGTCCCGGCCCGCCGCACCCTGCAACGCTGACCGTCCCCGATACCCGACACCGCTCGGGGCCCATGAGCACGAACAGCAGGCGTGCGAGGAACGGGGCCGGCAGGCGTACGAGTCCGAGTACGCCGCGGGCACCCGGCTGACCGTCGACGACGTCCTCGAACTTCTGACCCCGGGCGCCGCGGAGCTCCCCGACGCCGAAGGGAGCGGCTCGGATCCCCGCATCGGTTCCGACGGCCCTGGCCCCCGGATCAGCGGCAGCTGATCCTCGACTCCGCCCAGTCGGCCAGCGCCACCCCGCCGAACGGGGCCGCCGGTTCCACGACGAGCCGGATCCGCTGCTGCCCCGCGATACCGACCCCCATGGGTACGGCCGGATCGGTGCCGTTCATCAACGGGGATTGCCACAGCTGCACCCCGGCACCGTTGAACACGGAGAAGCGCACCGAGCCGAGCCCCGCCGACAGATCGTCGACCCCGACCATCGCCTCGTAACGGGTGCATGCCCGGTTCAGCTGGATGGTGACCGACGAACGGCCGTGCACGGTCACCCCGTGCGCATACCGCGTGCCGCCGATCGACAGGCCTGAGCGCCGCCAGACCAAGCTGCTCTCCCCCATCGACACCTCCGGCTCCGTGTGGTCGCCGAGGAAGGAGTAGCGCAACTCGCTGACCCGGTAGACGACGGCCGGCGGTGCTGGTGGCGGAGGCGTGGGCGTGGGTTTCGGCGGCGTGGGGACCGGCGGCGTCGGCGTCGGCGTCGGCGTGGGCGTAGGCGTAGGTGTCGGGGTGGGCGTCGGCTTCGCCCTCGGCGGCGGAGTCGGTGTGGGCGCGGGCGGTGCGGGCGGGACGGGCGCGCTCGGAGGTTCGGGCTCCGGCGTCGGCTTCGGGGGCGGTGGCGACGGCACCGCGGGCGCCACCACGGGCGGTCTGGCCACGGGCTCGGCCTCCGGCTTCTGCTGCTCGTCACCGACCAGTGCCCAGACCAGACCGGCCGCGGCCGCGACAGCCACCGCCGCCGCGATACCGGCCTTGACCGGGGCGCCGAGCCCCTCCGAGGCCACGGCGCCACCGGCCGTACCGCCGGACGAACTTCCGCCCGTCGCCGCCGCGGCGGCACCCGCACCCGCCGCGCCGCCCGCCACGATCCCGGCGGCCTTGAGTGTGTACCCGGCGGCGAACCAGCCGACGACCGCGACCGGGAGCAGCGCCGGAATCCCGGCGTTGACATGCGCCAGCTCGCCCGCGGCGACCCGGCACTTCGCGCACTCGTCCAGATGCTTGCGCAGCCCGCGCTCGGCCCGCATCCGCAGGCCGCCCCGGGCGTAGGCACCGAGCCGGTCGGCATAGCGCGCACAGCCGCCGCCCGAGGTGAGCGACTGGTTCACATGCGCCTGCAGATACGCCTGCTTGAGCCCCTCGCGCGCCCGGCCGGCCAGCACCGCCGTGGCATTGGCGGTCAGGCCGAACAGCGGCGCGATCTCGCTCGGCGACTCCTCCTCGACGGTGGTGTGCCACAGCACCGCCTGCCAGCGCTCCGGCAGACTTCGGAACGCCTGCATGGCCATCGACTGCTCGGCCTCGTGCATCGCCACGACGTCCGCGCCCTGATCCAGCGTGTCCGCGTCCGGCACTCCGGAGGAGCGGGACGCCTGCACGGCGAACACCGCGAAGTCATCGACCAGCTGCTCCCGCCTCGCCGTTCTCGTCCAGGCAGCGGCGACATGTCGTACCGCCGTCATGAGGTACGCCCGCACGGCCTCCTCGGGGCCTTTGCCACCCCGCACCGCCTGCAGAGTGCGGGCGAAGACCTCGGCGGTCAGGTCGTCGGCCGTGTGGGCGTCCCGGCAGCAGCTCCGGGCGTAGCGCCGCACACTGCCCGAGTGCCGTCGGAACAACTCCTCGTACGCGAGGTCGTCCCCGGACCGCATGCGCTGGATCAACTGGGCGTCGGAGAGCGCGAGTCCGGCCGACCCGGCATTGCTCCCGCCCTCCCGCTGCATCGGCACGGTGGTCTCGGCCCCGGCGGTGGCACCGGCACCGGCGTCGGCATTGCCGCCCGCCGCCGCGGACGGCCAGGGTCCGGGCAGCACGGTTCCGCCCTCGGCGTCACCGCCCGACCGCCCGGGGCCGGCCTGGCTCGGGACCGCCCGGAACGTCGGCTCACCGGCTGCAGCGCCCTCACCCACGACCGAGACGCCGTCGAGCGGTTCTTCCTGCTGCCCGTCACCGCTCATTGCGGAAGCCCCCGTATGCGCTTTCGGACCCGAACACCGGGCCAGCGTGCCACACGGCGCAATCACGGCGAACGTTCCATCCCGGCAACCACTCGTCCGGGGCGTTTTCCCGAATGTGAGCACCAACGGCCTGATCCACTCTCTATCGTGCACCAGGCCGTAAGGGCAGTCCCGTGGTCCCCGGCGGGCGTACGAGGACAGCTACGGCACCTCGCCGCGTTGCCGGAACGCCCGAATACGCCCCGTATGGGGGCGCTCCTCCGCTTTGCGGTGCACCGCGACCGACGCCGCGTGCCGTTCCGTCAGGGATGACAGGACAGCCCTTGGCGGACACTCGAACGGGGAAGGACCAACGAGCTTCCGGCGCAGCCGAGTTGCCGAACGCGGCGCCCCGCACCAGGACCACACCGACCCCTCATGCCACCCGTCACGGACCCGACGCCCCGCGCGGGGGCCCGACGGCGCCCGACCGTCGGGCCGACCGAAAGGCCCGCCGAGCCGCCCGCACGCCCGAGCCCAGGCGCCGGTCCGAGCCCACCGCGAGCCCCGGCTCACGCACAACCGAACTCACCCGTCGTGCGGTCCCGCTCGTGTCGTCCCGGTCACGCAGGGCGCGAACGCAGCCCCTCCAGCAGGATGTCCAGCAGTCGGGCCGAAGCGGCAGCCTGCTGAGCCGCATCCGGCAGGGCGGGCGCCGCCGTCGCGATGACCAGCAGCACGTCCGCCACCGTCACATCGCGCCGCAGCTCACCCGCCGCCCGCGCACGGTCGACCAGGCGACCCACGACCTCCAGCAGTTCGGCCGTGCCCGCGCCCTCGCCCGAGAGCCCGTCGTCGTCGGCCGGGTGCCGGCCGGCGACCCGGGGGTCGGCCTGCCCCGCCCCCTGCCGCTGATGAGGGACCCGCGCCTCATTCCGGGCATCCCGGACATCCCCGGAGCCCGCGGTCGAGGTCACGCCGGCATCCTGCGCAACTCCCGTGTCCCCGACCACCGTCGAGTCGTCGACATCGACCCCGACCCGCAGCACCTGCGGCGGCAGCAGCCGCCCCGCGCCCGAGGCCACGGAGGTCCGCAGGAAGCGCGAGAGCGCCGACCACGGCTCGTTCTCCTGCCCCAGCGCGGTCCGCGCCTGGTCGGTCAGCCGGGAGGTCTCCTCCTCGGCTATCCGGCGCACCAGGACGTCCTTGCTCGGGAAACGCCGGTACACCGTGCCGACCCCGACCCGGGCGCGGCGTGCCACGTCCTCCATCGGAGCCCCGTACCCCAGCTCGCCGAACACCTCGCGTGCGGCCCGCAGTACATGCTCCAGATTTCGCTGTGCGTCCACGCGCAGCGGCGCCGAGCGGCCGGCGGTGGAGCTGGAGCCGACAGTCGTTCCTGCCGCGCTCACCGTACCGACTGTACCGATTCGTCCGTTTCCTTCGGACGAGACAGCAGCAGTCTGCCAATGCGAATCCTGAATATGCATAACTCTTCCCCCGGTTATGACGTCTCCCCCCGGAGACTTCCCGCCGTGTCAGTCGGGGAGTGGATCATCGTCCCTGCCCGACACCCCGACGACATACGAACATAGTTGAGCCCGGGTCAATTCAGAAGAGGGCAGTTCCGCACGGTGCGCCCCCCGATCGGAGCAAGGACCGGTTGATTCCTGATTCCACCCCTCGCCATCACCCCCACTGCAAGGTCTGACCTGCGCAGCTTCCGTATTGCCCCGGTGGCCGACCCCGGGGGCCCATCCGGAACCTCCGGTCACACAATTTGCCGGGGCTGTGGACAAATACCTGAGCACGTTGCGTCATGGGGAGGTGATGGCTTCAGATTCCCGGGGGACACCCCCCGGCCCGCCGCCGGGTGTGCGCATCCTCGTCATCGGCGGTGGCTACGTCGGGATGTACACAGCGCTGCGTCTCCAGCGGAAGCTGAAGCAGAGACTCAAGTCCGGCGAGGCCGAGATCGTCGTCGTCACGCCCGAGCCCTACATGACGTATCAGCCGTTCCTGCCCGAGGCGGCCGCAGGTTCGATCTCGCCGCGCCACGTCGTCGTACCGCTCCGTCGCGTGCTGGCGCAGTGCACGATCGTCATCGGCGAGGCGCAGCGCATCGACCACGCCAAGCGCACCGCGACCGTCACCACGCTCGCCACCGGCGAGGACGGCACCGGCGCCCTGGAGATCCCGTACGACGAGATCGTCATCGCACCCGGCTCGGTCTCGCGCACCCTCCCGATCCCCGGCCTCGCCGACCACGGCATCGGCTTCAAGACCATCGAGGAGGCCATCGGCCTGCGCAACCACGTCATCGAGCAGATGGACATCGCCTCCGCCACCCGCGACCCGGCCATCCGCGACGCCGCCCTCACCTTCGTCTTCGTCGGCGGCGGCTACGCAGGAGTGGAGGCGCTCGCCGAACTCGAGGACATGGCCCGCTACACCTCGCGCTACTACCACAACATCAAGGCAGAGGACCTGAAGTGGATCCTCGTCGAGGCGTCCGACCGGATCCTGCCGGAGGTCGGTGACGCGATGGGCATGTACGCCATACGGGAGCTGCGCGGCCGCAATATCGACGTACGCCTCGGCACCCGGCTGGACTCCTGCGAGGACCGGGTCGCCGTCCTCAGCGACGGCTCCCGCTTCCCGACCCGCACGCTGGTGTGGACCGCAGGCGTCAAGCCCGCCCCGATCCTCGCCGCCACCGATCTGCCCCTCACCGAGCGCGGCAGGCTCCGCTGCACCGCGCAGCTGGCCGTCGAAGGCGCCGAACACGCCTGGGCCGCCGGGGACGCCGCGGCCGTTCCCGATCTGACGGCCGGTGAACCGGGCAAGGAGACCGCGCCCAACGCCCAACACGCGGTGCGCCAGGCCAAAGTCCTCGCCGAGAACATCCTCGCGATGATCAGCGGCGAACCGCTCGAGGAGTACCGGCACAGCTATGCGGGCTCCGTCGCCTCGCTCGGCCTCCACAAGGGCGTCGCCCATGTCTACGGGCGCAAGCTCAAGGGCTATCCGGCCTGGCTGATGCACCGTACGTACCACCTGAGCAGGGTTCCGACCTTCAACCGGAAGGCCCGCGTCCTTGCTGAATGGACCCTCGCCGGACTCTTCAAACGCGAGATCGTCTCCCTCGGCTCGCTGGAACACCCGCGCGCCGAATTCGAACTCGCCGCCGGGGGCAGACGCACCGGGGACGACGGTCCGCCCAAGCAGGATGGCTGACTGTCAGTACGGTCCGTCACACTGGACGTGTGACCATAGGTGGGTCCACACCTGCACAGAGTGACCCGGCCGACCGTGACCAACAGTGACCAGTACGAGGCCCGGCTGCGCCTCACCGGGGGTCCGGCTCCCGGTGCCCCGACCCCGGCGGAAGAGAGCCGGTAGCAGAACCGGAAGCAGAACCGGCAGAGGAAGCAGCCCGCCCGAGCGGACCAGACCGACACACGAGGCCAGAATTTCCGTGAACTTCACGCGTTGGAGCGCCCGCCTACCAGGAACGCAGCGTCGCGCCGCCGCCCGGGACAACCGCAGTTCGGTGCCCGCGGCCCGCGGCGAGTACGCCGGGGCCGGGCCAGGGTCCGCCGCACCGGAGGGAAACACCCCCAAGGCCTTCGGAGAGGTCTCCGGGCCGGCCTCCGAACCGGCCCCCGGACCCGCGCTGGAGGATCTCTCCGCCCGCGAGCTCCTCGGCCGCCTGCCCGCCCCGGTCGCCCTGGTGTACGGCCCCGACCACCGCATCGCCTACGTCAACGACGCCTACGCGGCAGCCTTCGGTCCCCGCCCCACCGGCGCCACGGCGGCCGATGCGATGCCGGAGCTCGACGAGCTCAGCCTGCTGCCCCTCATGGATCAGGTCCTGCGCAGCGGCACGCCCCGTACGGTCAAGTCCCGCAAGGTCCGCAACGGCAGCTCGTACACCGTGACCTGCACCCCGGTCGCCACGCCCGCCGCCCACACCGAGGAGGACGGCAGCGGCGAGGGGAGCGAGAGCGGTGTTCTCGTCTACGCGGCCGACGTCACCGACCACGCCGAAGCGGCCGAGCGCCTGCGCACCAGCGAGCGCCGCCACCGCGAGACGGCCGTCACCCTCCAGCGCTCGCTGCTCCCGCAGGAGCTGGAGCAGCCCGACGACCTGCGGATCGCCGCCACATACCAGCCGGGCGGCACGGACGCGGCGGTCGGCGGCGACTGGTACGACGTCATCACTCTCGGCGCGGGCCGCACCGCGCTCGTCATCGGGGACGTGATGGGCCGCGGGGTGCGCGCCGCCGCGGTGATGGGCCAGCTCCGCACCGCCGTCCGCGCCTACGCGCGCCTCGACCTCCCACCGCACGAGGTGCTGCAGCTGCTCGACGGTCTCGCCGCCGAGATCGACGCCAGCCAGATCGCCACCTGCGCGTACGCGGTCCATGATCCGAACGAGGGCCGGCTCGTCTACGCCTCCGCCGGCCACCTCCCGATCCTCGTCCGCGACGAGGACGGTTCGGTGCGCCGCGCCGAGGACCCGACCGGACCGCCGCTCGGCACCGGAGGCTGGATCCACACGTCGGGCACGATCGCACTGCCGCCCGGCTCCACCGCCGTCCTCTACACGGACGGTCTCGTGGAACGCCGCAGCGAGGACATCGACGAGGGGGTCGCGGCCCTGGAGCGCGCCCTCTCCGGCGCCAAGGGATCACCGCAGGTGGTCTGCGACCGTCTCATCCGCTCCCTCGGGGTCACCGCCGAACACGACGACGACGTGGCGGTGCTGGTGGTCCAGCACCCGGCCCGCACAGGGGCGAACGCGGAGCTGTTCCACAACGCCTCGCTCGATCTCCTCGGCGGCATCGAAGCGGCCCCGCGGGCCCGTGCCTTCGCCACCGGCGTCCTGACGTCGTGGCGGTTCCCGGTGGAACTGTGCGATCTGGGCGTCCTCGCCGCCAGCGAACTGGTGGCGAACTCCCTTCAGCACGGCACCCCGCCGATGCGCCTGGGGCTGCGCCGCACCGACCGCCGCCTGATCATCGAGGTGACCGACGGCGACGACCACCTGCCGCGCCGGCGCCGAGCCGAGCCGGTGGACGAAGCGGGCCGCGGCATCTCCATCGTCGCGACGATCGCCTCGTCCTGGGGCAGCCGCCGCACACCTGGCGGCGGCAAAGCGGTCTGGTGTGAGTTCGCGCTGCCTCAGTGAGCGGCAGCAGGAGCCGCGGCCGAAACCGCAGGAGCCGCAACGGGGGCGGTCGCCGGCTCGGCCGTCGCTGTGGCGGCCGCCTCGGCGTCCGGTACCGACAGGGCCACCACCCGCGACGGCACCACCGCGAGCGAAGGCTGATCCTGTACCGGGGTGAGGCGGCGCCCCAGCCGCAGTGCGAGCACCGTGATGCCCAGCGAGAACAGTACGAACGTCACGATGTACGGCCCGTGCAGCGAGGCCCCCATCGGCCCGCCCACGGCGGGACCGACCGCCAGCGCGAGCTGCTTGACCAGGGCGAAGGCCGAGTTGTACTGACCGACCATCGACTCCGGCGCCAGATCGGCGACCAGCGGCGCGACCGTCGGCGAGAGCATCGACTCACCGAGTCCGAACAGGGCGTACGTGGAGATCATCGCGGCCGTCGCCATGGTCTGGCTGCCGTGCCCGAGCCCGGCGTACCCCGCCACGATCCAGGCGAACGCCCAGATCAGCCCGACCGCGGCAATGACCCGGCTGCGCTTGCGGCGCTCCACCAGTCGCAGCACGACGAACTGCGCCACGACGATGACCGCGGTGTTGGCGGCCAGCGCGATGCCCAGCGTCGAGGGCTCGATCCCGGCAGCCTCGGTGCCGTACGCCGCAAGCCCGGACTCGAACTGCCCGTAGCAGGCGAAGAACAGCACGAAGCCCAGCACACACAGCTGCACCATCGCCCGGTGCGAGAGCAGCATCCGCAACCCGCCCTTCGCGGCGGACCCGTCGGTGGGCCTGGCGTCCGCGAACGCGGGGGAACGAGGCATCCGTACCGTCACCGCGACGACGCCGAGCACGATGAACATCGCCGCCTCGATCAGGAACAGCAGCGTGAAGGTCTCCGGCCGGCTCGTGTCGACGATCTGCCCGCCGACCAGACCACCGATGCCGAGCCCCAGGTTCTGCAGGAAGAACTGCATCGCGAAGGCGCGCGTGCGGGTGGCGGCGCCGGAGCACTGGACGAGCATCGTGGCGAGCGCCGGCGACATGACGGCCGTGCCCGCACCGAGGACGGCGGCCGACAGCACGGCGGTCGTCACGTTCGACGAAAGCCCGAGGGCCGCCGCGCCCACGGACGCCACCACGGCGGCGACGATCAGTACCGGCATCGGACCGCGCCGGTCGATGGCCCGCCCGGTGAACGGCAGGACTGCCAGCGCTGCCATGGCGAAGACAGCCAGCACGACTCCCGCCGTACCGGCGCCCAGATCCCGCACCTGTGCCACATAGACGTACAGATACGGAACGGTGAACCCCACACCGAACGCGCTCAGCGCGCTCCCCAGCTGGATCCGCCGCAGCGCTGCGCCCATTTCCCTGGTCACACTCACCTACCTCAAGCTCGCGAAGGACTCACGTCCAAAGACTTCAACAGTAAAGTTCGAACCTCAACAATACAGACCGAAGGACTTCGACGCCAATGAAAGGCGTGCCATACTGCCCGCCATGTCTGACACCACCGAGCCCTCCGGCCTCCAGGAGCCGAGCCTCGACGAGCAGATCGCCGCTTATCAGCGCGAGTTCCGCGACCTGGATCCCCAGGTCGAGCAGGTCGTCTCGGCCCTCGGCCGGCTGAACCGCCGGATGAACGTCGGGTACGGACGCCAGCTGGCCGACCTCGGCATCAGCAACGCCGAGTGGGAGGTCCTCAAGACCCTCGTCGTGGCGGGCTCCCCCTACCGGCTGGGCCCGGGGGAGCTGGCCAAGCGCCTCGGACTCACCCCGGCGGCGATGACCCACCGCATCGACCGCATGGCGAACGAGGGTCTGGTCACGCGGGACCGGGACGAGAACAACCGCGTACGCGTCATCGTCGAACTGACCGATGAGGGACGTACGAAGTGGCTGGAGGCGATGCGCATGGCATCAGCCTTCGAGGGGGACCTGCTGCAGGACCTCTCGGGCGAGGAGCGCGGAGCCCTCGGCGAGATGCTGATCCGCCTCCTGCGCAGGGTCGAGCACACCCAGCCGGACGCCGGCGGCCGCCTCACGGACCTGGACTGACCCGCCCCGGACCGGGACACGCGGGGCCGGGGACACGCCGGAAAACGGCTTGACCTGGCGGAGTTGACACGCCCCTGCCCGATCCGTAAGGTACTTCGAGTTGTCACGGAGCCGGAACGGTTCTGCGACAGCTGATCCCGCCGCGAATGCGGCAACCCAAACTCAGCACGATCTCCCGCTCGGGACGATTTCGGCATGCCGGAATTCATTTCGAAGGCTCGATTATGAACCGCCGGGAAAATCCGCTAGAGTTTGGACGTCGGAACGGCCCAACAGCCGGGAAGACAAACCCCGCTGACTGGGAATCAGGCCCGAAAGGATCTGATAGAGTCGGACTCGCCGGAAAGGGAAA
>NZ_JBHVEE010000086.1:0-41884 GCF_042802415.1 Streptomyces sp. NPDC057486
GGCAATCGCGCCGCACCGCCCGTACCGGCGTCTGCTCCGTTTCTGCCCGGTCAGCGTCCTGCCTGCAGCGCCGCCCAGGTGCCGCTGCCGACGATCCCGTCGACCGTCAGCCCGTGGCCGCTCTGATAAGTGCGTACCGCCGTCACCGTTTTCGGACCGAAGCTCCCTTCGGCGTCCACGGTCGTGCCGAGTGCCGCGGTCAGCGAGCGCTGGAGCCGCTTCACGTCCGCACCCGAGTCCCCCTGCTTGAGCGTCGGCACGGCCCCGGCCGACAGCAGCGCCGTCCAGGTGCTCCCGCCGACGATGCCGTCGGCGCGCAGTCCGCGGGCAGTCTGGAACTTCTTGACCGCGTCCAGCGTGGCCGGGCCGAAGCTTCCGTCCACCGCGCCCGCGTCGAAGCCCTGCGCGGTCAACAGCTTCTGCACCGCCGTGACCTGGGCGCCCGTCGATCCGCTCTGCTGGGTGGCGTACGAGGCGAAGGTCAGCCCGTCACTGCTGCTGCCGCTGTCCTCGCCCCCGACGTAGCGCATGTAGCGGGCCCAGTCCCAGTGCGGGCCCGGGTCGGTGTGGTCATTGCCCGCTGCCTCGCTGTGGCCGATGATGTGCGCCCGGTCCTTCGGGATGCCGTACCTGTCGCACAGGGCGCTGGTCAGGGCGGCCGAGGAGCGGTACATCGTGTCCGTGAACCAGGACGGGTCGTCGATGAACCCCTCGTGCTCGATGCCGAGCGCCGAGGCGTTCAAGCCCCGGGCGTGGTAAGCGGTGTCGCTGTTGCGGACCATCTGGGTGATCTGCCCGTCGGAGGATCGGATCACGTAATGGGCGCTCACCTCGGCCGTGGGGTCCTGGAACCAGTTGATCGAGCCCGAGTACGACCCCTGCGTGACATGGATGATCACCTTGCTGATCGGCGCCGACCGGCCCTGGGTGAAGTTGTTCGGGTCGGCCGGGACCCACAGCGCCGACGGGTAGTCGGGGCTCTGGGTGCGTACCTCGCTGTCGGAGAAGGTGCCCTTCTCCGGGGCGACCGGTCGGGCGGTCACCGAGACCCGCTCGCCGCCGGGGACGGTGGTGACGATCCCGTTCTTGAGGAACGTGTAGACGGCGTCGGCGTAGAGGGCGGCGGCGCGGCCCGTCGTGCCGCTGTACTGCGCCACGGCCGGGTACCAGGCGTCGATGTCGTTGCGCTCGTCGCCGTCGAGGCCGATGCGGTCCGCGTACGCGCGCAGCACGGCCGCGCCGCCGAGGATGTTGGCCGCGGTGTCCCGACGGAGCTTCGACAGCGGCGTGCCGGTGAGTGCGGCCGCCTTTTCCAGTGTGCGGTTCCCGGGGTTGCTGACCAGGTGCATCACGCCGTACCCGTTCGCCTGACTGGGGCGCCCGGCGTGGCCGTCGAGGTGCGTCTCGCTGTAGCCGACGGCGGCGAGCAGATCGCGCGGTACGTCGAACTTCCGTGCCGCCTGCGCGAACGCCTGGTTCATGGAGGAGCCGGCGGCGACGGGAGGGGGTGCGGCGAGGACCGGCGTGCCGGTCGCGGCGAGCGCGGTGGCGGTGAGAGCCACCAGCACGGATGCGCGGCCCCTCGTGTGGGCTGCGGCGCGTCTGGGCATACCTGCTCCTGCTGTGTGGGGGAGAAAGAACGGCCCCCGGACCCGAGTGGGGTGGGTCGAGGGCCGCGAAGCGGGCTCAGGCTATCCATGCGTCCAGGGCATGACAATCATTTACCTGCGTGTCGAACTCCCTTTCACTCCAACAGGGTTGACCGGTACGCAGCAAGCCGCCCTGCGACCGTGCAACCGGTCCCCGGACGGATTGACTTGGCGTCAGATATGCGTCGCGCCTCGCTCGCGCTCCGCGACGAGCTGCAGCGCGACATCGGTGATCATGTCTTCCTGACCGCCGACACACCCTGCCTCGCTCACCTTTCGCAGGATCTCGTGCGCCGCGCCGTCGTACCGCGCGCCGGCCCGTTGCGCGTGCAGCAGGAAGCCGGAGTGCACCCCGGCGTACCTCTGCGTGATCGCCGCCCGGTCGGTGTACGGCAGCCGCGGGACGAACGGCCGGGCGACCCCCTCGGCGACGGCCGGCACCTTCTGGGTGTCCACCCCGGTGGGTACGCCCATCTGCTCCAGCACCGGCACCAGGCTCTCGGTCGGCGAATTGCCCGCGCCCGCGCCCAGCGCACAGGGTGCCGTCGATCTGCCGGGCCCCCGCCTGTTACGCCGCAAGGGAGTTCGCCACACCACGGCGCCGCCCTCGCCGGTGTCCCCGATCCGGGAGTCGACGATCTCCAGGACGGGCAGCACGTACGCGATGCCGACGGAGCCGAACCGGCGTGCACCCCTGAGGAGTTCGGGTCGACGAGCGGCTGGACGAACCCGTTCCGCCGCGGCGAGCCGTAGCTGTCGTCGTGCGCCCTCCGGGGATGACGGGACAGTCCCCGGGTCAGACGCTGCGGGAGAGCTCCTCGGCGGCGGCCAGCATGCCGGTGACCGAGGCGCGCGCCACCTCTTCCCGGGTGGTGATCAGGTTGACGCACAGCTGCATCGCCGGATCGGCCGAACGCAGCGGTACGGCAACCCCGAAGGCGCCCGGCTCCACCCGGCCGAACGTCATGGCGTAACCGCGCTCGCGCACCTCGGCGAGCTCGGCCGAATCGTCCGGCGACGGCGCCCGGAACGAGGCCAGCGCCAGACCGGCCGCGCCGACCCCGATCGGGTTGCGGCTGCCGACCCGGTAGGAGAGGTGGTAGTCCACCGACTGCGGCTCCACCACCGCCACCGCCACCGCGTCCTCACCCTCCGCGGCGATCAGCGCGACCGTGGCCCTCAGCTCGTCGGCGGTCCGCCGCAGCACCGGCAGCGACGCCTCCCGGATCCCGGCCGCATAGCCACGCGCCAGCGCGGCGGTGCCGGACCCCGCCCGGTAGCGGCCGTCCGCGCCCCGGAACACCAGCCGGAACTCCGCCAGGGTGGTCAGGATGCGGTACGCGATGGTGCGATGCACGCCCAGGCGGTCCGCCACGTCCTGCACCGCGAGCCCGTGCGGCGTCCCGGCCACCAGCCCGAGCGTGGTCAGGCCCCGAGCCAGGGTCTGGGACCCCGTGGCGCGGGAGGAGGTCTTGTCGGGAACCGGCTTGTCGCTCACCCGGCAATCCTAGGGCGTGTGTCGGAAGTCCCGCCGTCCGCCGGAAGGCCGCCGCCGTCGGCCGGTCCCGTCCCGGCGGGCGCGGCGTCGGCCGTTCCCGGTTCCTACCAGCGGTCGCGGTGGATGACGTCGGCCACCGGGCGCCGCCGCACCGGCCCGAAGTTGCCCTGCGGCCATCCCACCGGAATCGCGGCGAAGGTCTGCATGTCCTCCGGGATGCCGAGGGCTTCCTTCCACTCCTGCTCCAGCATCAGATGCCAGATGGTGATGTTCGCCGCGAGCCCCAGCCCGCGCGCGGCCAACAGGATGTTCTGCACACCCGGGTAGACGCAGGAACCCTCGGCGAGCGCCTGGAACCGCGTCTGCGTGTTCATCATGTGCTCGGTCCCCGCCGGACCGAGCGCCTGCGCGTAGGCCACCAGTCCCTCCTCCTCGATCCGTGGCTCCGGGAACCGGTAACAGGGGACGATCAGCGCGGGCGTGTCGGCGAAGTGGTCACGCTGGTACTCGATCGCGGCGACCATCCGCCCGTAGGCGGCGTCGTCCATGCCCTTCGGCGCGTATTTCCCGGTAGTCGCCAGATAGGCGTCCACGCACCGTTTCCACAGCGGCGCCAGACGGGCCATCACCTCCCGATCCGTCACCACCACGTACTCGTAACACTGCATGTTGCCGCCGCTGGGAGCCCAGACGGCGGCCTGTACGAGCTGCTCCAGCGTCTCCTCCGGCACGGGATCCGTCTTGAGGCGGCGCATGGCGCGCATGGTGGACATCGTTGCGAACAGGGTGGGTCCGTCGGTCGCGGACTCGGCGGTCTGAACCGTTTCGATGGTCATGATCGCGGAGTGTACGGGCGAAGCTCCCGCAGAGGGAGGCCCGTTGGCCGGGGCCGTCCGGTTCCCGTCCGTGCGGAGCCGAGGGATCTCACCGTCGTCGACGGCGCCACCACCTGCGCACCCCGCGCCGTCGGCTCGGCAGCGGCCGCGTCCACGAGCGCGGCGACATCCTTCTGCTCGGCGGAGGACTGCCCGACGACCACAATCCTGGCCCCAGCGACATCCAACGGCGCGTCAGGCCGGACAGCTCCCGCCGTTCGTGCACGTGGGCGGGGCCGGTGATCCCGTCCGTGCTTCCGGTTCATGCCCACACCGTGGACACACCGGTACCCGGGGCGAGCCGGGAGCAGGCCGGTCACGCGGTCGGGATCCATACACGCATGGCTCCGGCCCCCCGGTTCGCCCACACCGCGTACGGCACGGCGGTCAGCTCACCGGCCGTCACCACTGTTACGCCGTCCAGCAGTTCGGGGCGATGCTCGGCCCTGAGCGGAGTGTCCCGGTCGAGGGCCACCGCGTCCAGGCGTCGGGTCTGGTCGGCGGACTCCAGGCAGTACACGAGGGGCCCGCGCTCGATCGCGACACAGCCGCGCACCGCGTCGACGCGCGGGTCGGGGCGGGTCAGCCGCGGTTCCATCGGCAGATCGAGCACGATGGTCTCGCCCGGCTGCCAGTCGCGGCGTACCCGCAGCCAGCCCGCCTCGGCAGCGACGGGCGCACCGTCCAGAGCGGCGCCGGAACACCAGGCGGGGATGCGCAGGGAGAGCGTCCAGGTGCCGGGCCGGACGGCGGTCACGGCGATGCGCCCGTCCCACGGGTAGCCGGTCCGCACCGACACGGGCCCGTAGGTCCCCGTCGCGTACTGGTGCAGCTGTACGCCCTCCCGGCCGGCGTCGGTGCTCGCGACGTAGTGCGGGAGCGAGGCCAGCAGTCGCATCACGTTCGGTGGGCAGCAGGCGCACCGGAACCAGGAGGTGCGGCGAGCGGACTGGTCGTCGCGGTGGCCCTCGTACCCCTCGCGGACCTGGAGCGGGTTGACATACAGCCAGCTGTCCCCGTCGAGCCCCGCACCGGCGAGGAATCCGTTGAAGAGCGTGCGCTCGATCAGATCCGAGTAGCGGGCCTCGCCGGTGAGCAGCGCCAGCCGCCAGCTCCACTGGATGGATGCGATGGCGGCGCACGTCTCGGCGTACGCGCGGTCCGGCGGCAGTTCGTAGGGGTCGCCGAACGACTCCAGCTCGTGCCGGGCGCCGAGTCCGCCCGTGAGGTACGTCTTCGTCGCGACCATGGCGTCCCACAGCCGCACGGACGCGTCCCGCAGGCCGCGGTCGCCGGTCTCCGCGGCGAGATCGGTGGCACCCGCCAGGAGGTAGAGCTGGCGGACCGCGTGCCCGGTGACGGTCTCGGCCTCGCGTACCGGGGTGTGGTCCTGCCAGTAGGCGGCCCCGGGGAAGCTCTTCCCGCCGTCGCCGAGGAGTCCGTGCCCGCGACGCTCCACGAAGTACGCGGCGAGGTCCAGCCAGCGCCGTTCGCCGGTCTCCCGGTGGAGTTCGACGAGCGCGGTCTCGATCCCGGGGTGCCCGCAGACACCGTCGACGCGCCGGTCCGTACCGAAGACGGATTCGATGTGGGCGGCGAACCTCTCGGCAATGGCGAGGAGTTCGCGTCCGCCCGTGGAACGGTGATGGGCCACGGCCGCCTGGATGAGGTGCCCGGCGCAGTAGAGCTCATGGCCCCAGTCCAGCTCCTGCCACCGCAGCCCGGGGCGGGCGACCTGGTAGTACGTCTGCAGATAGCCGTCCGGGTCCTGGGCCGCACCGAGCAGCGCGGTCAGCCGTTCCACATCGGAGGCGAGCCGGCCGTCTCCCGCCGCGTCGAGGTCGGCCAGTTGCCAGGACGCCGCCTCCAGCCACTTGTGGACGTCGGAGTCCTGGAACGGGTAGTCCCCGGTGAAGTCGCCGCCCCCGGTCGCGGCCGCGCGCAGGTTCCCCAGGTTTCCGGCCTCTTCGAGCCTGCGGGGCCCCTGAGGGATGCTCACCTCCGCGTTGGTACGGCGACGGGCGGCCCAGAAGCCGCCGCTGATCCGGGCAGGGGTGACGGGATGCAGCACGGTGTGCGCGGTGCTGCTCGGTCGTATCGGTCCGGCGCTCATGGGCGGCGACGATAGCGATACGACCGGTCGAACAGAGGGGGGCCGCCCGTCGACCGGGCGGCCCCCTCCGGCTTTACGCGATCACTTCGGTGCGTTCACGTCCACGCGCACGACCTGCGGGTCGTGGTCGCTCGCCTGGTCGGCGAACTCCGCGTTGATGTGCACCACGTCGTAGTCGAAGCGGAGCACACCGGGGCTGGTCAGGATGTGGTCCAGCGTCTGCGAGTTGCCCTCGTACACATAGCTGTACTGCTCGCCCGCCGGCAGCGTGGTGATCAGCGGCTTGAGCACCTTGCCGTCGGTCAGCGCGTTCACCGTCGGCGAGAACGCGAAGTCGTTGAGGTCCCCGAGGGTGATGACCTGCGCCGACTTGTCGGCCGCCAGCAGCGACTTGACGAAGGTGTTGACCTCCGTCGCCTGCTTGACGCGCTTCGTCTCCGAGCTGCGCTTCGGCTCCTGGTAGCGGCCGTGCAGGGGCTGGTCACCGCCCTTGGAGGCGAAGTGGTTGCCGATGACGAACACCGTCTTCCCGTGGAAGCGGAACTCGCCGACCAGGGGCTTGCGGCTGTCCGCCCACGCGTCGTTGGTCGGGGAGATGCGGCCGGGCGACGCCGACAGAGTGACGCCCTGCTTCGTCTTGACGGCGGTCACGGGGGTGGTCGCATCGCCGCCCGCGCGGTCCACGAAGTCGACGCGCTCGGGGTTGAAGAGGAAGACGTTACGGATGTTGCCGCCGGGCTCGCCGCCGTCCTTGTTGTTCTCGGGGGCGATGTAGCGCCATGCGTACTGCGGACCGCCCGCCGCGACGATCGCGTCGGTGAACCGCTTGAGCGTCGCCTCGGAGCCGACGGTGCCGTCGTTCACCGCACCGTTGTCGTCCTGGATCTCCTCCAGCGACACGATGTCGGGGGAGGAGAGGTTGACCGCGACGCCCGCGGCGAGCGTGTCGAACTTGGTCTGCTCGTCGTTCGCGTCCAGGTTCTCCACGTTGTACGTGGCGACCGCGAGCTCCTTGTCCTTCTGCTTGCGGGTGACCTCGCGCTTCAGGTGGTGGTCGGTGACCGTGCCCAGCTCGGTCGCCTGGAGGTTGTAGCCGCCGAAGGAGGCGTAGTCCATGACACCGGTGGTGGTACCGGACAGCTCGTCGCCGACGTTCGCGACGGGGAAGGGGCGGGTGGTGTCCAGCGACATCACCTTGATGCGACCGGTGTTCTGGTCGGTGTACGAGGAGTAGAGCGTGCCGCCGCGCTGCGTCGGGTTCTCGTTCGGCTTGACCGTCACCCAGACCTCGTCGTACGCGGTCGTCGCACCCGTGACCCGCGCGTCGGCGATCTGCACACGGGTACCTTCGAGCGACTCGTACAGGTCGAGGGCGTACGTCGTCGGGTCGAGAGCCAGCGCGTCGATCGAACCGCCGCCTGCCGAGGGGGCATACGTGTTCGGCACGGACGCCGCGTCGAGCACGACCGGCGCGGGCAGCGCGTTGCCCGACGAGAGGACCGTGACCCTGGGGGCGGAGATCTCGGTGATCGACTGGGTGGTGCTCGACGGGTAGTACTCGTCCACCTTGCCGCTGACCAGCACGGAATCGCCCACGGAGACGGTCGGTGCGGTGGAGCCGGTGAAGACGAAGACACCTTCGCTGGTGCGGGCGTCCCCGTCCGGCGTGGCGTCCTGGATCCAGAAGCCGCGCGAACCGCTGGTCCGCACGCCGGTCACGATGCCGGGGACGCCGGTCACCGACTGGCCGTTCAGCGGCGAGACGCGGGTGGTGCCCTGGATGTCGTGCACCCGCACGGTGCCGGGCTCGGTCGGGTTGCCGGGGTCGCCGGGGCCCTCTCCGCCGGACGTCTCACCGGCCGCGTTGACCGGTGTCGGGGCGCCCGCGGTCAGGTCGGCGGCGTTGTCGTCGGTGTCGGCGAGCGACGTACCGCGCGCCACGGAGGCGGTGGCGGAGGCACCCGTGGCCGGGCCACTGCCCTCCCGCACGACCGCGGAGCCGTAGCCGACGAGGTCCACGATGCGGGTGTCGGCGGCGCAGTCGGCCGCAGTCTTGCAGGTCAGGGGGGTGGTTCCGGAGACGAGGGCGACGGTGCCGCTGGTCGCGGACATCGCCACGGTGCCGGTCGCGTCCGGGGTGGGCAGGGCGACGGTGCCGCCGGTGCCCGCGGCCTGGGCGACCAGGTAGCGGCCGCCGGGCGCGATGGACCCGGTCAGCGCGGAGACGCCCCAGGTCGAACCTGCGGACGGCGTGCCGGGCAGGTACTGGATGCTGAAGCCCGAGAGGTCGTACGCGGCCGAGCCGGCATTGGCCAGTTCGACGAAGTCGCGGGTGAGCGTCGCACCCGAGTTGCCCCCGCCCCCGTACACCTCGGAGATCACGGCGGTCGAGGACGGGGCCGCGAAAGCGGCAGGCAGCGCGGTCGCCGAGAGGGTCACGGCGACCGCGCCGGCCAGCAGGATGGAACGAGGTTTGGATATGTGCACGGTGAGCTGCCCCTCAAATTGTGATGAGGGGCCACAAGCTATGCGCGTAGACCGGGCTGTGACAAGGCAGCAGAGGTTAATTCCGGAAAACGCTCCGACGACCTCCGGGTCCGCACTCGGGCTCCTCCGCCGGACCGCGAGTTCGCCGACCGTGAAGTCACCGACCGTGAAGTCACCGACCCTGAAGTGGCCGAGGACGGTGCCGAACGCGAAGTGCCCGCCGGTGGGCGGTCCGGGGTTGCGGTGGTCGAAGCGCACTTCGCCGGCGTTCCGGCGGATCAGTAGGTCAGGTCCTCCGGACCGGCTGTCGGTGAGGCGTGCTTGGATGCGGGCTGTCGAGGAGGAGGGGAAGCATGACACGTACGACACCGCCGCGCCCTCGGGATGTGGCCTCGGTCTTTCCGGCCCTGGCGGGCATGGCACGGACGGCCACCCGGCTTCATCCGTCCCCGGGCGATCCCACGGTGCACGAGAGCTCGGTGGGCGGTCCGTTGCTGTGGCCGGCCGACGAGGCCTGGCCGGTCTGCGCCGACGACCATCACCCGCACCGGCTCACGACGTTGGAGGACGTGCGCACACTCCGCCGCATCCTCACGCGGGCGTGGCAGCGGCCCAGGCCGCCGCGGACGAATCTGCTCACCCCCGACGAGCAGGCGGTGGTGGACCGGATCCACGCCGGACACGAGCCGTCGCTGCTCCCGGCGGAGCCCCTGCCGCTGATCGCGCTGGCGCAGCTCTACGCCCGGGACGTTCCCGACCTCCCCTGTCCCGACGGCACGGACATGCTGCAGGTGCTGTGGTGCCCGTTCGCGGAGATCGAGGACTCGCCGTCGGCCGTGCATCTG
This sequence comes from Streptomyces sp. NPDC057486, assembly GCF_042802415.1. Classification (NCBI taxonomy): domain Bacteria; kingdom Bacillati; phylum Actinomycetota; class Actinomycetes; order Kitasatosporales; family Streptomycetaceae; genus Streptomyces; species Streptomyces sp. NPDC057486. The sequence goes on from NZ_JBHVEE010000086.1 coordinate 9,468, forward strand.
CGGTGGCGGCAGTCCGGCGGTGTGCGGGACGTCCTCGCCCACCCGCCCGCGCCGGACTTCGTCGGCCTCGACGACTACGTACCTGCCCCGTGTGTCCTGCATCCCGAGCGGGTCGTCGAGTATCCGGCGGCCCATGAGCTGGATCACGCCTTGGCCGAGCGCATATACGCATGGGAGAAGGAGCAGCAACAGGGTGAGGGGCAGGGGCTGAGCTACCGGGGCGATCTGTCGGTCGCCCCGGGCTGGAAGGTCGGCGGCTGGTCCGCCCCCTGGACCTTCTGCGACCCGATGGAGGTCCGCTGCGACTGCGGTGCCCCGGTCGAACCCCTCCTCACCGTCGACAGCAGCGAATGGGACGGCGAGAGCACTGGCTGGCGTCCTGTCGAGGACCGGGACGACACGGGCCGGCCGTCGTATCCCGACCGGGACTGCCCCACGATGGTGAGCGTCGGCCGTGGGTACACGCTCCAGGTCTACCGGTGCACCGTCTCGTACGGTCATCCGCCCGTCACGGCCCTGCAGTAGTCCTGTCGCTGCGGACCCTCGGGTGGATCAGTTCCGGGTGCGCGCGGCGATCAGTACCTCCATGCCGTCCAGGATGCGGTCGAGGCCGAATTCCAGAGCCTGGTCCTGTCCCTGGGTTCCGGAGCGGACCGAGGAGGCCGTCGCCGCGGCCAGGTGCGGGTAGTTTGCGCCGTGGTCCCGCAGCACCGTGCCGAGCGCGGCGAGGAGTTGCGCCTCCGGTGCGCCGGAAGGGGCGGCCGCCCGGCTCTGGAGCGCGATGCCCCGAACATGGCTGGTGAGCAGCACCACCGCGTCCATGCGCTCCGCGCCCGTGAGCCCGGTGCCGTCCAGCGCGGAGAGGGCCCGCTCCATCCAGCCGAGTTCCTTCGGGCCCATCAGGCGCGGGCCGACCGTCGCCTCCAGCAGCCAGGGGTGACGGCGGAGCATCTCGACCAGGCCGTGCGACCAGGCCGTCAGGCGCGCCCGCCAGTCACCCTCCCCACCCTCCGGTGCGTCATCCAGCGCCGTTTCCACCATGACGGCGATCAGTTCCGCCTTGCCGGGCAGGTATCGGTAGAGCGACATCTTCGTCTTGCCGAGCTGTTCCGCGACCCGCTGCATGGACACGGCTCCGAGGCCTTCCGCGTCCGCGATCTCGGTGCCGGTGCGGGCGATGCCGTCCAGGGTGAGTGCGGGTTTGGGTCCGCGCCGGGGCTGTGGTCCGGGTCCCCAGAGCAGGCGCACCAGGTTCGTCGGGTCGTCCGTCACCGCTGTCTCCTTGCCGGGATCAGAAACTGTGTCTATCGTACACAACAAGAAATGGCGTCCGTGGGACGCAATTTGCTTGGATCAACGACCCCCGACACAGGAGCACCTGTCATGTCCCAGAAGGTTCTGATCTCCGGTGCGAGCATCGCGGGCCCCGCGCTCGCCCATTGGCTCGGTGAGTACGGTTTCGACGTCACCGTCGTCGAGGTCGCCCCGGCCCTCCGTGAGGGCGGACAGGCCGTCGACTTCCGCGGCGCGACCCATCTGACCGTCCTGGAGCGCATGGGCATCCTGGACGAGCTCCGGCGGCTGCGGACCGGCGGAAGCCCCATGCGCTTCGTCGACGAGGCAGGCAGGCTCAGGCTCGAACTGCCCGCGGACTTCGCGGGCGGAGACATCGAGGTCCTGCGCGGCGACCTCGCCCGCGTCCTGTACGAGCACAGCCTGCACCGCGCCCGGTACCTCTTCGGGGAATCGATCGCCGCGCTGCACGAGGACGAGGACGGTGTGCGTGTCACCTTCCGCGGCGGTGCGACCCGCACCTTCGACCTGGTCATCGGTGCCGACGGGCTGCACTCCAACGTCAGGCGCCTCGCCTTCGGCCCCGAGGACGCGTACGTGCGCCACCTCGGCCACTACGCCGCCACCTGGAGCCTGCCCAACTACGCCGGCTTCGGCTTCGGCGAGGGGTCCATCGGCTGCAACACCCCGGGGCGTCTCGCCTCCGTCGGCACCGACAACCGCAACCCCGACACCGCTCGCGCCTTCTTCGTCTTCGCCGCCGACCGGCTGGACCACGACCGGCACGACCAGCAGGCGCAGAAGGACCTCATCGTTGAGGCGTTCGCCGGAATCGGCTGGGACGTGCCCCGGCTGCTGGCCACCTTGGAGGACGCCGATGACCTGTATTTCGACTCCATCAGCCGCGCCGACGTGGACACCTGGTCCCGGGGCCGCATCGCCCTCCTCGGTGACGCCGCCTGTGGAGCCACCATCGGCGGCATGGGCACCGGGACCGCGATCGTCGCCGCGTATGTGCTCGCGGGAGAACTGGCCGCCCACCGCGGCGACCACGCCACCGCCTTCGCCCGCTACGAGAGCCTGCTGCGCACCTACGCGCAGGGCTGTCAGAAGAGCGGTGACCGGACCGGCCCCTTCCTCGCCCCCGGCTCCGCGTTCGCGCTGCGCATGCGCAACTGGATGCTCAGCCGTGCGTTCTTCCTCAACTGGATGCTGGAAGAGGGCAGGAAGGTCACGAACATCGAACTGCCCGACTACCGCGCGCACCGGAAGACCGCGCCGTTCGCGCGCTGAAGGAGCCGGTCATACGGCTGCAACACGCGGGCAACACGCGCCGCTGGTAAGGGTGTCCATGATGCGGGCAACGGTTTGACCGGGTTGCGTCAGTCCGGCTACGTTGCGCCACATGCAGCGATCCGCACACCTGACGACACGAGGTCATGTCGACCTCAAGCGTGTGTGCTCCGCCGCGTGTCATCGGTCCTGAGAGCACGGCGCCCACGCGAGCGGCCGCAGGGGTGGACGGACGCCCCGGGACCGGCCCACGGATCTTCGCAGGGCGTTCCTCTCTCCACGGGAGAAGCAGACCATCGCCGACCAACCGTCGGCAGAGGTCTGTCACGCCCTCCTTCGAGGAGTGCACGCATCGCGTCACCTGCCGTCGAGGACCTGGAAGACATGTGAAGAGTCTGTCTGCGCCCGCCCGCCGCCCCACCCCCCTTCTCCGCTCCGACATGCCGCGCTCGGTACCCGCCCGCCGCGTCTCCGGCACCGGGTCCGTACTGGGCGCGATCCTCGACCACGGTCCGGTCGCCAGATCCACCGTGGCCCGGCTCACCGGCCTGTCGCCCGCCTCCGTCACCGGCCACGTCGGCCAGTTGCTGGCTCGCGGACTGGTCAAGGAGCGCGGAGACCTCCGGCCCCCGGGGGCTCGGCATCGGCGAGCAGATGAAGGTCACCGTGATCGCGCTCGGCGTCGCGGTGAGCATGTACATCAACACGTACTCCTCACTGACCGGCATCGACAGCAGGTACGTCGAACTCGCCGAGGGACTCGACCTGAGCCGACTGCAGTTCATCCGCAAGGTCGTCGTCCCCGGCTCGCTGCCCGGCTTCTTCGTCGGACTGCGGCTCGGTGTCACCGCGTCCTGGCTCGGCCTGATCGTCGTCGAGCAGATCAATGCCACCAGCGGCATCGGCTACATGATGTTCCAGGCCCAGCAGTACGCCCAGTCCGACGTGATCATCGTGGGGCTGGTGGCCTACGGGATCTTCGGCTTCGCCTCGGACGCGGCGGTACGCGCAGCCGAGAGGAGGGTCCTGTCATGGCGACGCACACTGGCGGGCTGACCGGCACCCACGAAGTGGCCGCAACCGGCACCGGCCCGGCCACCGCGGTACGGCCGGCGGCGGTTCGGACCCGGAAACTGGTACGCCGATTCGGCGACCGGAACGTCCTCAAGGAACTCGACCTGACCCTGACCCAGGGGGAGTTCACCGCGCTCCTCGGCCGCAGCGGCTCCGGCAAGTCCACCCTCCTGCGGGCCGTCGCCCGCCTCGACCACACCGTCGAGGGCTCCGGCGAACTCACCGTCCCCGACCGGGTCTCCCTCTCCTTCCAGGACTCCCGGCTGCTGCCCTGGCTCCGCGTACTCGACAACGTCGTCCTCGGTCTGCGCGGACCGCAGACGCACGAACGCGGACTGACCGCACTCGCCGAGGTCGGCCTGGAGGGCCGCGACCGGTCCTGGCCCCATGAACTGTCCGGCGGCGAACAGCAACGGGCCGCCCTGGCCCGCGCCCTCGTCCGCGAACCCGAACTCCTGCTGGCCGACGAACCGTTCGGCGCACTCGACGCCCTGACCCGGATCAGGATGCACGGCCTGCTCCGCGAGCTGTACGAGCGGCATCGCCCCGCCGTGCTGCTGGTCACCCATGACGTCGACGAAGCCGTCGAGCTCGCCGACCGGGTGCTGGTCCTGGAGGACGGCCTGATCTCCGTCGACCTCGCCGTCGACCTGCCGGGCCCACGGTCCCGGCGCGACCCCCGGTTCCAGGAGTACCGCGACACCCTGCTCACCGCGCTCGGCGTGACGCAGCCCCGCACCACGCACGAGGAGAAGGAAACCCATGTCCCGCACGCCTGACCGCAAGCCGCTCCACCTCAACGCCTTCCTGATGTCCACCGGCCACCACGAGGCCTCCTGGCGCCTCCCGGAGAGCCCGGCCGAGGCGAACACGGACATCGAGCACTACAAGAACCTCGCCCGGATCGCCGAACGCGGCCGACTCGACTCGCTGTTCCTCGCCGACAGCCCCGTCCTGATGGGCGATCCCGGGCGGCGGCCCGCCGCCAAGCTGGAGCCCACCGTCCTGCTGACCGCGCTCGCCGGGGCCACCGAGCACATCGGCCTCATCGCCACCGCCTCGACCAGTTACAACGAGCCGTACAACCTGGCCCGCAGGTGCAGCGCGCCGAAGCCATCGGCCCGGACGACCTCGACCTCGACGCGGAACTGCCCGAGGACATCCCCACCGAGGACGAGATCGAGGGCGCGAAGAGCCGCTACACCCTCATCGTGGAGCTCGCCAGGCGCGAGAAGCTGACCGTTCGACAGCTGATCGGGCGGCTCGGCGGCGGGCGCGGACACCGCACCTTCGCCGGAACGGCCGAACAGGTCGCCGACACCATCGAGCACTGGTACGACAGCGGCGCGGCGGACGGCTTCAACATCATGCCCGCTGTTCTCCCCTCCGGCCTCGAGGTCTTCGTGGACCGGGTGGTGCCGATCCTCCAGGAACGGGGCCTGTTCCGCACCGAGTACACGGCAAGCACGCTCCGCGGCCACTACGGGCTGCCGCGCCCCGCCAACCGGCTCTTCGAGACCGTCGACCGGAGCGAGGGGCACATCGGCATCGACCTGGCGGAGGCCCGGTGACGGATTGTCCGCCGGCCTCCGACCGGGCCTCTCCAGCCGGTGGGGAAGCGTGGCCGCAACCTCTCCGCGCGGGACGCCGGATACCACCCGGCCGCGCTCACCGACCCCTCGCTGCCTTGCCGATCGGCCGCGCCCGCGTAGCGCCGGTCACGCTCCGGGGACCCGGTCCAGGAAGCCGCTGACCGAGGTGATGCGCCCGTCGTCGTCGAGGGTGACGACGTCGGACCCGGCGGCGGGAGCGGAGCCGTCGGCGGTGGAGACGAGGTCCCAGCTGAAGCGGACGATGTCGTGGTGTCCTTCTGGGGTGCCGGTCAGCTTGAACTCGAAGCCGGGGAACTGCTGATGGGAACCGCTGATCACGGCCACCAACTCGTCGTGGCCCCGCACGGAGGCCAGCGGGTCGGTGTACGTGGCGCCCTCGGTGAAGGCGGCGGCGACGGCCTTCGTCAGTTCCTCGGGGGTGGTCGCGTTCCAGGCGGTGAAGTAGCGCTGAACGGCGTCCTCGTATGCGGTCATCGTGCTGTCCTCCCGGTCACGGTCCCGGCCCTGCGGCCGGGCTCCTGTACGGCTTGTGAGGAACACGATGTCCGACGCGCGAAGAAGCGTCGATTACCTCCCGGGTCATGATCCGGACACCCGGCGGCGTGCGGCGCTCAGGACGCCGTCCGGCCCAGGAACCCCATGAGAATTGCGTTGAGTTCCTCGGCGTGCGTCCACCCGATGTTGTGCGGGCCGCCCGGGATCTCGACAAGACGGCTGTTCTTGATCAGGCCGGGCAGCCGCCGCCCGCAGGAGTCGATGGGCAGGATGCGGTCCGCGTCGCCCTGGACGATCAGCGTCTCCACGTCGATCTTGGGCAGGTCGTCGCGGAAGTCCGTCAGCCAGGCCGGCACGCAGGCCAGCGTGGCGTGCGCCGACGCACCGGCGGCCACCGTCCACTGGAGCCGCAGCGCTTCGTCACTGATCCGGGTGCCACCGAGCTTGTCGACGTTGTTGAAGTCGTGGAGGAAGGTCGTCAGATACGCGGGACGGTCCGAGGCGATGGCGCTCATGATGCCGTCGAAGACGCTCTGGTCGACCCCCTCGGGGTTGTCCCCCGTCTTCAGGAGGAACGGCGGGATCGGGGCGACCAGTACCGCCCGGTCGACCCGCGCGGATCCGTAATTGCCCAGGTAACGGACGACCTCGCCGGTGCCCATGGAGAACCCGACCAGGATGGTGTTCTGCAGGTCGAGCTTCTCCATGACGGCGTTGAGATCCGTGGCGAGAGTGTCGTAGTCGTACCCCGTGGTGGGCTGCGAGGAGCGGCCGAAGCCGCGCCGGTCGTACGTGATCACCCGGTACCCGGCGCGCAGCAGGACCGGGAGCTGCTTCTCCCAGGATGCGCCGCTCAGCGGGAACCCGTGGATCAGGACGACGGGCTGCCCCGTCCCGTGGTCCTCGTAGTACACATGGATGCCGGCGGAGTTCTCCTCGCCAACGGTGATGTACGGCATGGCTCTCCCATCGCACGGCCCGGTCCGGTCGTGGTCCGGGCTCCCGGGCCTCTTTTCGGAGCGTCCCCGGCTCGCCGGGTCCTGCCCGCACTCCCGATGGCGCGCCCGATCCGAAAGAGAGGTCCTAGCCCATTACGCCCCGATTCGGTGGTCCGCGCACTGTCGGCGGCCCTGAGCGGGTTCCTCGCACCGTTTCATGGGATTTTCACGGAGCACCTCTACGGTGGGCGTCGTGACCGAGATGAGCCCTCCCGGCTGGCATACGGACCCCGGGTATACAGGAAAAGGCCCTGTCCAGGAACGCTGGTGGGACGGAAGTCAGTGGACGGATCAGCTCCGGACGCCGCCCGCGGCCGTCCGGCGCCGTCGGATCCGGATCGGCGTCGGCGTCACCGCCGGCGTGGTGGTGCTGGCCGCGATCGCGGGTGGCGCCATCCTGCTGACTGATGGATCCCACAGCTCCGAGAACACCTCCCGTGGTGCCGTGTCGCCGGCGCCCAGTGCCCCCGGGGGACAGAACGGTCAGGGCGGTTCCGGTGGTCCCGGTGGCCGGAGTCCGGCGCCCGACCAGCAGCAACTGCCGTCCGAGGAGGGGTACGCCACGGACGCCAGCAGTGGCATCAGCCTGCCGGTGCCCGACGGCTGGACCGGTCGGTCGGCCCTGATCGGTGCCTCGGTGAGCACGGGATCGTACACGTGTCCGGCGGACGCCTCGCAGAAGTGCGAGCGCGGAGGGGCGTTCGTCGCCCCGGCCCAGGCGCTGAAGATCACGGCGAAGACGGCGGAGGCGGCGGCCAAGGCGGACATCTCCGTCAACGCCACGTCGTCTTACGGCGGCAAGGCCTACGGCGCCATCACCTCGCACGAGCAGCTCAAGTCCGAGGCGGTCACCGTCGCGGGCCGGAAGGGCTATCTGGTGCGCTGGAAGGTGGTCACGAAGAAGGGTGACGACGGCTACGTCCAGTCGCTGGCCTTTGCCTCCCCTCGCTCCGAGGACATGCTGGTTGTCGTACGGTCCGGCTTCGATGTCAGCCCCAAGGCGCCCGCGCTCTCGGTGATGGACGAGATCACCGAGGGGATCAAGGCGGCGGCCGTGACGGGCTCGGGATCAGGCCAGACCGCCTGAAGCGCCTCGGCGGGCACCGGCCCCCGGGAATCCTTCCCCGGGGGCCGGTTCCGCATGTCGGGCGCGCGTCGCAGGGGCAGGCGGCCGTATGCGCGCTCCGGCGACCTGGTGCGCGCCGCGCCGTAGGGGCGGGCGAGGCCGGATGGGCGTCATCCGGGGGCGTCCGGAACTCGCACTCTCTCCGTCGTGCCGGACTCAGCGGGCTCTGGGCCGAACAGGTGAGTCGGAGCAGGGCCACACCGCCACCGCGTGCGCCGTACGCCATCTCTGCGGCCGATCGCCGTCGCGCTGTTCGCCGGCCACCCCGACTTCGACCTCGTCGGCCCGCACCGGGACCCGGATGCCCGACCCCAGGGCCCGGTACGGGCCGTCACGTCACCCGGGTGCTGCGCCGCGGCGGTGCGGCGTGTCCTGAGGCCAGCGGCGAACGCGCCAGTTCGATACAGCCCAGCGCGATGAGAATCAGGGCGACCAGTTCCGGCAGCAGCCACCAGCCGGTGCGCAGTTCCTCGCCGAACAGCGTCACCCCGTACAGGATGCTGATCAGCGCGTCGCCCAGTGTCAGCATCGGTTGGACGGCGACCAGGGTGCCCGCCTGGAGTGCGTTCTGCAGCAGGAACAGCGCACCCACTCCGGCGGCGGCGGTGGCGTACAGCTGCCAGGACGTCATGAGCGCGGTCACCCCGCCGTCATCGAGCCGCCCCATGGCGTCCTTCATCAGTGCGGCGGTGAGCGAGTACCCGCATGCGGCGGCGAGCCCGAGCAGCGCCGCCCGGGGGTTTCCGCGGGTGCTCATCGCGCCGGTGATCAGCGCGGCCTCGAAGATCCCCGTCACGATCAGCGCCGGGACCCAGACCGCGCCGTGCACCGACGTGCTGCCGCCGCCCGGAGCGGCGGAGGCCATGCCGAGGGCCAGCCCCACGGTCACGGCAGCCACGCCGTACCAGACTCCGCGCGGTACCCGGACCCGCATCACGAACCCGGCCAGCAGCAGCGTCGCCGGGAGTTCGATCACGAAGATCGGCTGGACCACCGAGATCGGGCCGGTGGCCAGCGCGACGGCCTGGCAGACGGCGGCGACGATCACCAGCCCGATCCCGGCCAGCCACACCTTCTGGCGCAGCAGATGGCCGATCAGCGAGAGGTGCATCGTCTGCGTGTCGGGTACGGCGAGGGCGGCACGGCGTTGCAGCACGGACGCGGCGCCGTTGCTGAGTGCGGTCAGGATGGCGAACAGGACGCTGATCACCCGTCCATGATGCGGGCGGCCCACGCGTGATCCGGGGTCCTGCCGCTCTGCGGTGCGGCGGCCAAGGAAGGTGCGGCGGCCGAGGGAAGGAAGGAGAAAATGCATTGCGGACGGAAGTTGTCCGCGTGTCCGCGTACCGTGGCGCTCATGGCCGCGAAGACGAACCCCGCCGCACGAGCCGCATCCGCCCGGTCCCCGCTGCTCACGCCCCGCGCACTGGGCCGGGCCACCCTGGCACGCCAACTGCTCCTGCGCCGGAGCCCGATGTCCGCGAAGGAAGCGGTCGGGCATCTCGTCGGGCTCCAGGCGCAGAACACCAAGCCGCCGTACTACCAGCTCTTCGCCCGACTCGAAGGCTTCAACCCGGCCGAGCTCTCCGCGCTGATGGGGTCACGCGAGGTGGTCCGCATCGTCACCCTCCGATCCACCATCCACACCCACACCGCCGACGACGCGCTGACCCTGCGTCCGCTGGTGCAGCCGGCCCGCAGCCGGGAGCTGAAGATTTTCCGGCAGGGACTCGGCGGGGTGGACCTGGACCGGCTCGCGGCGATCGGCAGAGAGCTCGTCGAGGAGCGCCCGCGCACCCTGAAGGAACTGCGCGAGGCACTCCTCGCGCAGTGGCCGGACGCCGACCCGCAGGCCCTGACCGTGGCCGCCCGTTGCACTCTGCCCCTGGTCCAGGTCACCCCGCGCGGGCTCTGGGGCCGGAGCGGACAGGTCGCGCTGACCACCGCCGAGCACTGGCTCGGCCGGCCGTCGGAGCCGACACCCGCGCCCGACGCGACCGTGCTGCGTTACCTCGGCGCCTTCGGACCCGCCTCCGTGAAGGACATGCAGATGTGGGCCGGACTGACCCGGCTGCAGGAGGTCTTCGAACGGCTTCGGCCGCGGCTGATCACCTTCCGCGACGAGCACGGTGTGGAACTCTTCGACCTGCCGGACGCCCCGCGTCCCGACCCGGACACCCCCGCCCCGCCGCGCTTCCTGCCCGAGTTCGACAACGTCCTGCTCGGCCATGCGGACCGTACGCGCGTCATCCCGCCGCGGTTCAAAGGACGCAACGGGAACGGCAATCAGGCATACGGATCCGTGCTCGTCGACGGCCTCCTCGCGGCGATCTGGCGGTTCGGCACGCCCGGACAGAAGCCCGACGGCCAGGGGACCGTCACCGTGCAGGCGCTGGACAGGCTGAGCCCGGCGGAGCGCGAAGCCGTCACGGAGGAGGGGCTGCGGATGCTCGCCACGATGGGACCCGCGGACCCGGCCGCGCACGACGTCCGGTTCGCCCCCTTCGTCGACTTCGGGGACTGACCGGGAGCGTGACTCGGCTCCTCTCAGTCGGCGCGGCCCGTTGCCGCCACCGTCACGCCCAGACCGATCATCGCGAAGCCACCCGCCCCGCCGATCACCGACAGCCGCCTGTCCGACCGGGCGAACCAGCTCCGGGCCGCCGACGCGCCGAGCCCCCAGAGGGTGTCCGTCACCAGCCCGATCGCGATCGGCACCAGCCCCAACAGCAGCATCTGGGCCGGGAGATGACCGGTCGACGGGTCCACGAACTGGGGGAGTACCGCGGCGAAGAAGACAATGCCCTTGGGGTTGGTGACGCCGACGACCACACCGTCCATCACCGTTCGCAGATCACCGCGCGCGGGCCGCCGGGGCGACGCCTCGACAGCCCCCGGCCTCAGCTCCTTGCGGTGCCGGAACGCCTGCACGCCCAGGAGGACCAGATACGCCGCACCCGCCAGCTTCACGGTCATGAAGACCACCACCGAGCGTTCGACCAGCGAACCGACGCCCAGCGCGACCGCCACGACCAGGACGTACGAACCGGCGACATTGCCCAGCACCGTGGCCAGCGCGGTGCGGCGGCCGTGGGCCAGGGCCCGGCCGATCACGAAGAGGACGCTCGGCCCCGGGATCACGATCACCAGCAGGGACATCGCCGCGAAGACAAGATATTGATGCGTGGACACCATGTCCGTCACCCCCTGGCGCCGACCGTACGGCAGACACCCCGGCGGACGTCAGGCGTGCGACCGAGGCGAACACCCGGCGCGCGCTACGGCAGGAGCCCCGCCCGGCGCGCCGCCACGACCGCTTCCAGCCGGGTGTGCGCCCCCAGCTTCCGCATCGCCGCGCGCAGATACCCCTTCACGGTCTCCGGCCGCAGCCCGAGCCGGTCGGCCGCCACCGCATTCGTCGCGCCCGCGGCCACACAGGCGAGGACATCGATCTCGCGCGGCGCCAGCTGCACCCCGCGGGCGCCCGGCACCGATGTCCCGGACGCCGAGGCCAGCAGCCCGCACACCGAGAGGAGTTCCTCCCGAAGCGCCGGGTCGGCCACCTTCGGGACCAGAGCGCGCAGCTCGCGGTGCGCCTCGCGGACGTCCTCCCACGCACCCGGCGCCGCCCGCGGGTCCGTCACCTGGTCCCGGGTGACGGCCATGAGCTGCTGCACCTCGTCGCGCACGGCGAGCGCCTGTTCCACGTCGCGGGCCGCCGCGACGGCCGCGTCGAACGTACGGTCCCCGAGGGTGAGGGGCTCACGCAGCGCCCCGTACAGCACGCCCCGCACCTTGCGGCGTACGACGACGGGCACCGCGACCACCGAGCGCAGCCCCTCCGCGGCGACCGCGGTGTCGTACTCGTGGCTGATGTGCCGCGACGACGGGTAGTCGGTCACCGCGCACGGCCGGGACAGGGCGATCGACTTGCCGCCGAGTCCGCTGCCCGCAGTGATGACGAGGCCGCGCAGCGCCGTGGTCTGCGCCCCGTTCAGCTCCGCGATCCGGGCGTGACGCGCATCCGACAGCAGTCCGCCGAACGCCACGGGCAGCCCGCTCGCCCGGCGCAACCGCAGGAGGGCCGCTTGCATCTCGACCGCATCGACCGGCTCCGGCACGCTGTCGCCTCTCTGCCCCGCCCGCGTCACCCCCGTTCGGGGGTGGTGAGACCTGGGTCACTGTTTACATGATGTTAAGGGACCGGTCCGGTCCGCAATAAGGAGGGCACATGTCGGCAACCAGCGCGACGGAGACGTTCCGGGCCGCCCGGGACTTTCTGCTGCAGCATCGCGAGGACTATGCGACGGCGTACGAGGGCTTCCGCTGGCCCCGGGCCGACCGTTTCAACTGGGCACTGGACTGGTTCGACGTCATCGCGCAGAACAACGACCGCACCGCCCTGCACATCGTGGAGGAGGACGGCCGCCGCACCGAGGTGTCCTTCGCCGCGATGTCCGCCCGCTCCAACCGGGCCGCGAACTGGCTCCGTGCCCAAGGGGTACGCGCCGGCGACCGGATCCTCGTCATGCTCGGCAACCAGGTCGAACTGTGGGAGACGGCCCTCGCCGCGATGAAGCTGCGCGCCGTCGTCATCCCCGCCACCCCGCTCCTCGGCCCCGTCGACCTGCGCGACCGGGTGGAGCGCGGCCGGGTCCGACATGTGATCGTGCGGGACGCGGACGCCGTCAAGTTCGACGAGGTGCCCGGCGACTACGCCCGGATCGCCGTCGGCGAGGACGTACCGGGCTGGCTCCCGTACACCGGCGCCGACGAGCAGCCGGAGAGCTTCGAGACGGACCGGGAGACCGACGCCGACGAGCCGCTGATGCTGTACTTCACCTCCGGCACGACCGCCAGCCCCAAACTGGTCGAGCACACCCATGTCTCGTACCCCGTGGGTCACTTGTCGACGATGTACTGGATCGGTCTCAAGCCCGGGGACGTCCACCTCAACATCTCGTCACCGGGCTGGGCCAAGCACGCCTGGTCGAACCTCTTCGCCCCGTGGAGCGCCGAGGCCACCGTCTTCATCTTCAACTACACCCGGTTCGACGCGGGCCGCCTGATGGCCGAGATGGACCGCTCGGGCGTCACCAGCTTCTGTGCCCCGCCCACCGTCTGGCGGATGCTGATCCAGGCCGACCTCTCCCAGCTGAGCACCCCGCCGCGCGAGGTCGTCGCCGCCGGAGAGCCACTGAACCCCGAGGTCATCGAGACGGTCCGGCGCGAGTGGGGCGTCACGATCCGGGACGGCTTCGGCCAGACCGAGACCGCCGTACAGGTGGCCAACACCCCCGGCCAGGTACTGAAGGCCGGTTCGATGGGACGGCCCAGTCCCGGCTTCAAGGTCGAGCTCCTCGACCCGGTCACCGGTGAGCCCGGTGCGACCGAGGGCGAGATCTCCCTCGACCTGTCGTACCGCCCGGTCGGCCTGATGACCGGCTACCACGGTGACCCGGACCGTACCGCCGAGGCGATGGCCGGCGGCTACTACCGCACCGGCGACATCGGTTCCCGCGACGAGGACGGCTACATCACCTATGTCGGCCGCGCCGACGATGTGTTCAAGGCGTCCGACTACAAGATCTCGCCGTTCGAGCTGGAGAGCGCGCTGCTGGAGCACGAGGCGGTCGCCGAGGCCGCGGTCGTGCCCGCACCGGACCCGGTCCGGCTCGCCGTCCCGAAGGCGTACGTCGTCCTGGCGGAGGGCTGGGAGCCCGGCCCGGACACGGCGAAGGTGCTGTTCGCGCACTCGCGGGCGGTCCTCGCCCCGTACAAGCGGATCCGCCGGCTGGAGTTCGCCGAGCTGCCGAAGACCGTCTCCGGGAAGATCCGCCGGATCGAGCTGCGCGAGCGCACGGCCCAGGGCACCGGCACCGAATACGACGAGGGGGATCTGCGATGACCGGACGGACCGGGCTGTCCTACGCCCACGGCACCGGCACCACCGCTCTGCTCGGCGACACCATCGGGCGCAATCTCGACCGTGCGATCGAGGCGTACCCGGAGCGTGAGGCGCTGGTCGACGTCGTCTCGGGGCGGCGCTGGACGTACACCGAATTCGGCGCGGCGGTCGACGAGCTGGCGCGCGGGTTGATGGGCTCCGGGGTGGCCAGGGGCGACCGCGTCGGAATCTGGGCGATCAACTGCCCCGAGTGGGTGCTCGTCCAGTACGCCACCGCCCGCATCGGCGCGATCATGGTCAACATCAACCCGGCCTACCGGGCGCACGAGCTGCAGTACGTGCTCGGCCAGGCAGGGATCTCGATCCTGATCTCTTCGCTCGCCCACCGCACCAGCGACTACCGCGCCCTCGTCGGCCAGGTCCGGGCGGAGTGCCCCGCCCTGCGGTCCGTGCACTACATCGGCGATCCGTCCTGGGACGAGCTGACGGCAGCAGCCGGATCGGTCACGGCCGAGCAACTGGCTGCACGGGAAGCCGAGTTGTCCTGCGACGATCCGATCAACATCCAGTACACCTCGGGCACGACCGGCTTCCCCAAGGGAGCCACTCTCTCCCACCACAACATCCTCAACAACGGCTACTTCGTCGGGGAGTTGGTCGCCTACACCGAGCAGGACCGGGTCTGTCTGCCCGTCCCCTTCTACCACTGCTTCGGCATGGTGATGGGCAACCTCGGCATCACTTCGCACGGCGCCTGCATCGTGATTCCGGCTCCGTCCTTCGAGCCCGCCGCCGTCCTCGCCGCCGTCCAGCAGGAGCGCTGCACCTCCCTCTACGGCGTTCCCACCATGTTCATCGCCGAGCTCAACCTCCCCGACTTCGCTTCGTACGATCTCTCGTCGTTGCGCACCGGGATCATGGCCGGATCGCCTTGCCCGGTCGAGGTCATGAAGAGGGTCGTCGCCGAGATGCACATGGACGAGGTGTCCATCTGTTACGGCATGACGGAGACCTCTCCGGTCTCCACCCAGACCCGCCGAGACGACGACCTGGAGCGCCGCACCGGCACGGTCGGCCGCGTCATGCCGCACATCGAGGTGAAGGTCGTCGACCCGGCCACCGGCGTGACCGTGGAACGCGGGGAGGCGGGCGAGCTCTGCACCCGTGGCTACAGCGTGATGCTCGGCTACTGGGAGCAGCCCGAGCGGACCGCCGAGGTGATCGACGCGGGGCGCTGGATGCACACCGGCGACCTCGCGATGATGCGCGAGGACGGCTACGTGCAGATAGTCGGCCGGATCAAGGACATGATCATCCGCGGTGGTGAGAACGTGTATCCGCGGGAGATCGAGGAATTCCTCTACGGCCACCCGAAGGTCGCGGACGTGCAGGTGGTGGGTGTACCGGACGCCACGTACGGCGAGGAGATCCTGGCCTGTGTCATCCCCAGGGACCCGGCGGACCCGCCGAGCCTGGACGAGGTCACGGAGTACTGCCGCGAGCAGCTTGCGCACTACAAGATCCCGCGGAGGCTGCAGATCCTGGAGGTCTTCCCGATGACGGTCAGCGGGAAGGTCCGGAAGATCGAACTACGGGAGAGCTACGGATAGTCGGTGAGGCGGGAGGCGGTGCCCGGGGCGGTCAGGCGGCTTCGATGATGTCGCCGGCAGCGCCGCGGGTCGCCGCCGCCCACTCGATGAGCAGTACCTCGTACGCCGCGGACTCCACGGACGACCAGTCCTGCCCGGCTCGCGCGTCCACCAGCGCACGGATCGCCTCGTTCGCCTCGACGGCGGACGGGTGTGTCGGCTGTGTGTCGGAAGAGGGGGAGTGCCGTGGAATTAAGACCATGCGCGCCATCTTACGGCCGCCCACTGACACAGCCCGAACAATTGTGGCCCCAGGCGCGAACGTGACCGATTGCACTCGCTGTCGCCGACCGGTTCCGCTTCGGGGTCAGGAGGCTTGACGCCGGGTCAGAGTTCGCGTCTCATGCAGACCCTGGGCCAGCGGTCCAGGCCGTGTTCCGCCTCCTCCGCCCTGATCTTCCGCAGCCCGTCGGTGAGTTCGGACTCCGCGAGCGTACGGAAGCCGAGGCGCGTGTAGTACGGCGCGTTCCACGGGACATGGGAGAACGTCGTCAGGGTGAGGGCGACGAGCCGCCGGTCGCCCGCCCAGCCGGCCAGGTGGTCGATGAGCGCGCGGCCCACGCCGCGCCGGGCGGCCGACGGATGGACCGAGACCTGCTCGACATGGGCCGCGCCGTCGACTTCGTCGGCGATCAGATAGCCGACGGGGCGGTCGTCGGATGCGATGGCCACCCAGGCGCGGCCGGCCCTGCGGTAGTCGTCCAGCAGGTCGAGGGGTGGCGGGTCGTCGTCCGAGACGGCGGACATGCCGAGGGTGCGGAACGGTTCGCCGGCGGCGCGTTCGATGCCCTGGAGCAGCGGGAGATCGGAGCGGCGTGCGGGACGGATGCGCATGCCGCCAGTATGGCGCCGGCGGCCGGTGCGGGGGCAGGGGCCCGGATTACCGGCCCGCGGTACCGGGGCCGACCGGGCGCCGTCCCGGGGTGCGGGTGTGGTGCGTCGGCGTGAGGATCGGAGTACGGGTGGTGGCCCGGCAGCGTCCCGGCCCTGTCGCCGGTTCTCCCTTCCGGCGCTTCCTGGACCGCCCCCGGCCCAGCCGCCAGGGACTGGAGGCACCGGGGTCGCGGCCCCTGTGGACGGCGGCGGGCAGCCTGCGTGCGCCTGACCGGTCCTGTGAGCCGCGCGCACGCGGGGCCGGTTCCTCGTGGACGGGCCGGAGCGCGTAGGGCTTCCTCGTGGACGGTCAAGCACGACAAACGCCCGCCAAGGGTGATGCCGCTGGTGCCGAGGGGGCGTGTGGAGGCGTTTGTCGATTCCCACGTGACCCCAATGTCATCTGTGGCGCATGCAGCCGACTCGCTACCTTCTGTAGCGAGCTGATTGCGCACGGCGACATTGGGGTCGGTGTGTGCGGCAGCGGGATCGGAGAAATGAACGTGAAAACTTGCAAGCGGGCTGTGGGCCTGGGGGCCGTCGCGATCAGTGCCGCGCTGGTGTCGGGCTCATTCAGCCCGGCCGTCGCCAGCGACCCCGCGGGGGCAGCCTCACGGTCCGTCGTCGCCAAGCAGTTGACCCTGAGACTGGCCGCCGCTCCGGGGCAGGTCGCCAACGTGCGGGGAGCGGCCCAGGGCAACGGCGTCCCGATCATCCAGTACCCGTGGTCCGCTGCGGCCAACGAGCGCTGGGAAGCGAATGCGGTCGCGGGCGGCTACTACCGGTTCAGGTCCGTCAGCAGCGGCAAGTGCCTCAACGTCAGCGGAGGCGGCAGCGCCAACGGCACCCCGGTCATCCAGTACACCTGCGGCAACTCCGACAACGCACTGTGGAGGCTCGTGCCCAGGGGCATCGGTTACCAGATCGTCGTCAAGTCCAGCGACAAGTGCCTCAACGTCGCAGGGGGAGTCGGCGCCGGACGCCCCCTCGTCCAGTACGACTGCACCGCCCAGGGGGCGACCAATGACGTCTGGCTGCCCGTCTGGGAACCCAACGACCTCTGATTCCTCGCGGGGGTCCGTGGGGTAGGCGTTGACACCGTGTGGCTGGGTTCTCCTTCGGGGACCCGGCCACGTTCGGTCGTGGACCGCGGACGGCGCGCAGTGCGAAGATCCGGCACGCCGCCGGTCGCACGGATCCATCCGTGCGACCGGTCGACGGGGCGCCGCGTCGACCGCGTACCGGCTGCTCCTCCGTGACGTGCCTGCCGGGCTGCCGATCCGGCTCTCCCGGCCCTCGCCGGCAGCCGCCGGGGCCAACCGTGTGACCTGCTCGGACCCACGGGAATCGAAGTGCCGTTGCTTCGGCTCGCCGTGCCTATCGTGAAGAGACACACCAGCGGCGGCGTCGAGGCGGGGCGGACGTGACGGAACCGGAGATCGATTACGCAGCGGTGTTCCAGGCCCTGCCCGGTGCGGTGGCGCTGCTGACTCCGCAGCTGGTCTACGTGGACGTCAACGAAGAGTTCTTGAGCGTGCTGGGCCGCACGCGCAGCCAAGTCATCGGTTGCGACATGCGCGACGATTTTGCCCACAGCCCGAACGACCCCGGCGCGGCCGTGGTGCGCAACATCGAGGCGTCACTGCGTCGGGTGACGGAAACCGGTGAGCGCGACACCATGGAGGTGCAGCGCTACGACATGGAGGTTCCCGACCGGCCCTGGGTGCCGGGGGAGCGCTACTTCACCATGATCAACATCCCCGTCTTCGGCTCGGACGGGCGGGTGGAGTTGCTGATGCACCGCGTCGAGGACGTCACCGAGCTCATCCGCGCCCGCGTGGTCGCGCTGAGTCTGCAGGAGGCGATGCTGCCCGCACTCCGTCCGGTCGGGCGCCACCCGGCGGCCGCGCGCTACCGGCCCGCCGTCGACGCGCTGGACGTGTGCGGTGACTGGTACGACTTGGTCGAACTGCCCGGCGACCGCATCGCGGTCGCTGTCGGCGACGTCGTCGGCCACGGCCTGTCCGCGGCTCAGGTCATGGGGCAACTGCGCAGCGCGCTCAGCGCCGCCTCCCGTGTCACCGAAAGCCCCGCCCGTGCCCTGGAAGTCCTCGGGCTGTACGCCCGCTCGGTCGACGGCGCCGAGAACACCACGGTGGCGAACACGTTCATCGACTGGAACACCCGCACCATCACCTACAGCAGCGCGGGCCACCCTCCGCCGGCCCTCCTGCACGGGGACGGAACCGTCGAATTCCTGGACCGGGCCACCGACCCCCCGCTCGGCGCCCGCCCCGAACCGGCCCCCCGGCCCCAGGCCACCGTGCCCTTCACCGAGGGGTCCGTCCTCGCGCTGTACACCGACGGCCTGATCGAGCGCCGCCGCGAAGACATCGACGCCGGTCTCGCACGGCTCGCCCGTTCCCTGGCGAGCCACCGGACAGCCGACCCCGAAACCCTCGCGGACGCCCTGCTGGCCGACCTGCTCCCGCTCGACGGCGTCACCGACGACACCGCCCTGGTCATCGTGCAGCTTTGACCCGGCCGCTGTGTCCGCAGCGGCGTGCTCCAGCTGCCTTGAGCACGAGGGTTGTCGACAGCTGTGGGTCTTGATCAGCAGCTGACTGTCGCCGGGGATTTCCGCGGGCCCCGGCGGCGATCGCGTCGTGTACCCGCTCGTCCAGCGGCCCCTTCGGGTGGACGGCGATATGGCGCGGACGCCCTCAGGCCCCTGTGGAGAGCAGCTCGTCCGCCGGTCCGTTCACCGGCTGCGGGGTCCCGGTGAGGTCCATCACGAAGAGCGGGACACCGAGGTCGTCGGCGCGCGCCCCGGCATCCTGCGCATACCCCGCCAGCGAGAAGAAGACGCCGGTCACCGATGTGTTGAGGGCGTTCAGCCAGAGACATTCGACGTCGCGCAGGGTGCTCGGCCGGGTGGCCGAGTCGACCTGGGCGATCAGTCCGGCGGCGCGCAGATCGATCCGGGACGAGGGCCGCTCCGCCGGCATGACGACCTCGCGGTAGCCCAGCCACCGCAGATACATCGCGGCGGCCGTGACCGCGTCGCGGCCGGTGCGGATCGTCATCGGCCGGAACGTCGGGCGGGGGGCGGGTGCCGTGCGCGGCAGCGGGATGTGAGACGGCCGGACCCCGTCCGCAGGGTCGGCGCCGACCGCCGTGACCGGGATCCGCAGCACCGTCCCGCACGGGCAGCACAGCTCCGGCTGCGGCCACTGGTCGTGGCGTCCGCAGGCGCGGCAGCGCACGGTCACCCAGTCCTCGTTCCAGGTGCGGTGCGTGATCGGCTCGGGCGCGGCGCCGCGCAGCATCGGGGCGGCGGTGGGGGACCCGCACGGGCACGGGTAGACGGGTGCGAGGTACGCGTGGTCGCGGCGGCAGGCCGGGCAGCGTACCGGCACGGACTCCACCCTGGCCTCCCTCCGGCACCGCTGCCGTCCCGGTGCCTGTCCTCGGGCACGTCGGCGCTCCGCGGCCGTCACCGTCCGACCGCGTCCCGTGCCCCATGCTCCACCACGAGTGGGGCGTGGGGGGAGTGGCTTGGAGGATTCGCGGCTGTTCCGGCATCGCGTGGCAGCGGGCCCGGCGCCCTCTCTTGACGGCCGAGCGACGGCCGCTTAGATTGCTTCCGTATAGCAGAAATGAACTTCCGTAATGCGGAATTGGCGCTCTCAGGTGGCGCGACAGAGCCCGACTCCACCAGGTCCGAGCAGGAGTACTCAAATGCCTCGAATGACCGCTGCCCGAGCGGCAGTTGAGATCCTCAAGCTGGAAGGCGTCACCCACGCGTTCGGCGTGCCGGGAGCGGCCATCAACCCCTTCTATGCGGCGCTCAAGGCCGGTGGTGGCATCGACCACACCCTGGCCCGCCATGTCGAGGGCGCGTCGCACATGGCCGAGGGCTACACCCGGAGCAGGGCCGGCAACATCGGCGTCTGCATCGGTACGTCGGGACCCGCCGGTACGGACATGATCACCGGGCTCTACTCGGCGATCGCCGACTCCATCCCGATTCTCTGCATCACCGGCCAGGCGCCGGTGGCCAAGCTCCACAAGGAGGACTTCCAGGCCGTCGACATCGCGTCGATCGCCAAGCCGGTGACCAAGGCCGCGACGACCGTCCTGGAGGCGGCGCAGGTGCCCGGCGTCTTCCAGCAGGCCTTCCACCTGATGCGCTCGGGCCGCCCGGGTCCGGTCCTCATCGACCTGCCCATCGACGTCCAGCTGACCGAGATCGAGTTCGACCCGGAGACGTACCAGCCGCTGCCCGTCTACAAGCCGGCCGCGTCCCGCGCCCAGATCGAGAAGGCGATCGACTTCCTGCTCGCCGCCGAGCGCCCGGTGATCGTCGCCGGTGGCGGCATCATCAACGCCGACGCCTCCGAACTCCTCGTCGAGTTCGCCGAGCTGACCGGTACCCCGGTCATTCCGACGCTGATGGGCTGGGGCATCCTCGCCGACGACCACGAGCTCAACGCCGGGATGGTCGGCCTCCAGACCTCGCACCGCTACGGCAACGCGAACTTCCTGGAGTCGGACTTCGTCCTCGGCATAGGCAACCGCTGGGCCAACCGCCACACCGGCGACCTGGCCGTCTACACCGAGGGCCGGAAGTTCGTCCACGTCGACATCGAGCCCACCCAGCTCGGCAAGATCTTCCCGCCGGACCTCGGTATCGCCTCGGACGCCAGGGCCGCGTTGGAACTCTTCGTCGAGGTGGCCAAGGAGCTCAAGGCCGCGGGCAGGCTGCCGGACCGCAGCGCCTGGGCCGCCTCCACCCAGGAACGCAGGGCGAAGCTGCAGCGCCGCACCCACTTCGACCAAGTGCCGCTGAAGCCGCAGCGGGTGTACGAGGAGATGAACCGGGCCTTCGGACCGGAGACCCGCTACGTCACCACGATCGGCCTCTCCCAGATCGCCGGCGCGCAGATGCTGCACGTCTACCGGCCGCGCCACTGGATCAACTGCGGCCAGGCCGGCCCGCTCGGCTGGACCATCCCCGCCGCGCTGGGTGTCGCCACCGCCGACCCCGAGGGCCAGGTCGTCGCGCTCTCCGGGGACTACGACTTCCAGTTCATGCTGGAGGAACTGGCGGTCGGCGCGCAGCACAACATCCCGTACGTCCATGTCCTGGTGAACAATTCCTACCTGGGGCTGATCCGCCAGGCACAGCGCAACCTGGACATCAACTTCCAGGTCAACCTGGAGTTCGAGAACATCAACTCCCCGGAGCTGGGTGTCTACGGCGTCGACCACGTCAAGGTCGTCGAGGGGCTGGGCTGCAAGGCGATCCGGGTCACCGAGCCGGACAAGCTTCTGCCCGCGTTCGAGGAGGCCAAGAAGCTGGCCGCCGAGTTCCGCGTCCCGGTGGTCGTCGAGGCGATCCTGGAGCGCGTCACCAACATCTCGATGAGCGGCGCCGGGATCGACGCCGTGAACGAGTGGGAGGACATCGCCACCGAGCCGGGCCACGCCCCGACGGCGATCCGCCCGTTCGTGGCGAGCTGACGCACCACTCCTCGGCATGACTCCCAGGTGGGGGCGGATCACCGGCACCGGGTGATCCGCCCCCACTGCCCGTCCTGGCCGGGGCGAACCCGGCCGACGCCCCTACCCGTAGTACTTGAGAGCTACCTGGAAGGTGTCCTCCACGGACGGACGCCGACCACACGGTCTGCTCCCTAGCTTCTGTACCGGAAGCACGACGGACATCCGGTACGGAAGGACCATCCACCCATGGCGCTCCGCCAGCTCAGGATCCGCCCGCGCATGCGCCGCCTGTTCACGAGCCGCCCGCGCGGCGCCCGTACCCTCCTCGCCGCCCTCGTCATCGCCGCGGTCGCCGTGCCCGTCTCGGGTGCGGCACGCCCCTCCGCCGTCCCGGCACCCGCCCCGGCCGCCCTCGCCCCGCTGCGCGCGACCCCCGCCGCCCTGGCCGTGCGATATGCCGTCAACCGAGGCTCCATCCAGGCGGCCGAACGGATGGCCACCGGCCACGGCGACCGGAAGCGGGCCGCCGCGCTGCGCGAACTGACCGACCCGGAGCGCCACTTCCTCTCCTTCGACGGCCGCGACGGCGGACGCAGCGTCGAGGTCTTCGGTGATCTGTCCACGGCGCGCCGGATCGCGGTGCTGGTCCCGGGCGCGGGCATCGGTCTCGACAAGTACTGGCGGTTGCGGGCCGGCGGCGTCGCGCTCCAGCGGGAGCTCGGCGACGGATCGGCGGTCATCGGCTGGCTCGGGTACGCAACGCCCGCCACGGTGAGCCCGGAAGCGGTGACCCCCGGCACGGCCGAACATGCCGCCCACGAACTTCGCCCATTCCTGGCTGAGTTGAAGAGGTCCAAGCCGTCCACCCGGATCACGCTGCTCTGCCACTCCTACGGCTCGGTCGTCTGCGCCGAGGCCGCGTCCGGTCTGAAGGTCTCGGCCATCGTCCTGTACGGCAGTCCCGGCACCGGCGCGCACAGCGTCGCAGCGCTGCACACCCCGGCCACCGTCTGGGCGGGCCGGGGCGGCAGCGACTGGGTCGCTCACGTACCGCACGCACAGCTCCGACTTCCGTTCGTCACCCTCGGGTTCGGGACCGACCCGGTCTCGCCCGAGTTCGGCGCCCGGCACTTCGCGGCCGGCGACGGCGGCCACAGCGACTACCTGAAGCCCGGCTCCCTGTCCCTGAAGAACCTCGCCCGGATCGTCTCCGGCCGGACCCCTGCCGAGGAGGGCCGTCATGCGTGAACTCGTCCGGCGGATCGACGCAGCCACCCCGCCCGACCGCGACCGGGCCGTCGACGCCCTGCGCGCTCTCGCCATCCTGGGCGTGGTGCTCGGCCACTGGCTGGTCACCGCCCTGATCGCCGACACCGGCACGGTGCGCGCCGCCAGCCCCCTCCAGCACATGCCCGAACTGATCCCGGTCTCCTGGCTGTTCCAGACCCTCGCGGTCTTCTTCCTCGTCGGCGGACAGGTGGCGGCGACGAGCTACGCCTCCGCCCGCGCCCGCTCCACCACGTACGGGCAGTGGCTCGGCGCCCGGACGCTCCGGCTGTTCCGGCCGGTCGCCGCCGTGCTGGTGGTGTGGACGGTGATCGCGGGCACGCTGCTCGTCTCCGGGGTGGGCACGGAGACCGTGCACGCACTGCTCAAGCTGGTCCTGTCACCGCTCTGGTTCCTGCTCGTCTTCGCGGCGCTGACTGCGGTCACCCCATTGGTCTCCAGGCTCCATCCGCTCTGGCCGCTCGCCGTGGTGCTCCATGTCGACCTGATCCGGTTCGGACTGGGCGGCCCCGCCTGGCTCGGCTGGATCAATGTGGCGGCCGGCTGGCTGGTTCCCTACTGCCTGGGTGCGACCTGGGCCCGCGGCGGCCTTCGGAGCCGGGCGACCGGATGGGTGCTGCTGCTCGTCGGGGCCGCCGCCACCGTCGGACTCGTCCTGTGGGCCGGCTACCCCGCCTCCATGGTCGGGGTACCGGGCAGCAGGGTCTCCAACCTTGACCCGCCCACCCTCGCGGCCGTGACCTTCGGTCTCGCCCAGTGCGGTGCAGCCCGGCTGCTGCTCGGTCCGCTGCGGCGGGTCCTGCGTCGCCCCGCGGCCTGGGCGGCGGTGGCGCTGGTCAACCTCTCCGCGATGACGGTATTCCTCTGGCACCAGACCGCGATGATGGCGGTCACCGCCATCGGCCTGCTCGCCGGAGAGGCGCTGCCCGGACTGCACACGGTGCCCAGGGATTCGGGCTGGGTGTTCGCCCGTCTGGTGTGGCTGCCGGTGTTCGCCGTGGCGCTGCTGGTCTGCTGGGCGGCGTTCCGCAAGTACGAGGAGGGGCGGCCCCGACGCGAGAAGGGCCGGATCGTCCGCGAGAACCGTCCCGCCAGGACCTCGGTGATGCGCCGTGCCTGAGAGAGGAGATCGCAACATGGGAGTCCGATCGGCTCGCGGCGTCGGATGCGATGCATCGCACATAGGGTGGCCCGGATGATGTGGAAACCGGTGGGGGACAAGGAGCGGGTGATGGCCGCCCTGCGGAGGGCGCCTCGCGTCCTGTTCGAGGATCTGACGGCGCCCGCCGACCCGCTGCCGGGCATGGGCCGGCCCGGATGGCCGGTCTGGCGGCCGGTGTTCGGGATGCTGCTGGTCATCTGCGCGGCCTTCCTCACCGTGTTCTATGTGAAAGAGATGAGTCCGGGGGACGGTGGCGGCATCCCCAAGTACGGGGTGCTGGGCATCGCCCAGGGGGCGGCGCTCGTCGCCGTGATGTTCCGCCCGGTGTCGGCCTGGTGGGCGTCGACCGTCCTCATGGTCGTCACCGTGCGGCTCGCCGAGCCCGATATGAGCCGTGACCAGTTGTTCCCATGGAGCGTTCCCGGGCTCGCGCTCCAGTGCGGGGCGCTCTTCCTGCTGGCGCTGCGGGTCCCGCCCCGCCGCGCGGCCGGGGCGCTGGTGATCACTCTCCTCGCCGGACTGTCCTGCACCCTCTTCACCACCACGCCGCACAACTACGTCATCTACCGCTCCACTCCGGTCCTGATCGCCGCCGTGGTGCTCGGCGCCTCGCTGCGCGGCCTGCGGGTGGCCCGCACCCAGCTCGTCGTCCAGGAAGAGCTCACCGCCGGTGAGCGGGCCCGGCGCACCCTCCTGGAGGAGCGCAACCGGATCGCCCGCGAGCTGCACGACGTGGTCGCCCACCACATGTCGGTGATCTCCATCCAGGCGCAGGTCGCCCCGCACCTGGTCGAGAACCCGTCCGACGAGCTCCGGGAGAACCTCGCGGGCATCCGGCAGAATGCCGTCGAGGCGCTCACCGAACTGCGCCGTGTGCTCGGCGTACTGCGGTCCGAGGACGCCTTGTCGCAAGGGGTGAGGCACACCCCGCAGCCCACCCTCGACCGGCTCGACGAGCTGGTCGCCAATGTGCGCGCCGCCGGGCTCACGGTCACCACCGCCACCACCGGTGCGCCGCGCTCGCTGCCGCCCGGTGTCGAGCTGTCGGCCTTCCGGATCATCCAGGAGGCGCTCAGCAACGCGATGAGGCACGCCCCCGGCGCGCAGATGCGGGTGGAGACGGTCTACGGGGCGACCGGGCTGACCGTCCGCATCACCAACACCGCGCCCGACGGGGCGCCCGCGCGCTCGCAGTCCATGGGACACGGGCTGCTGGGGATGCGCGAACGCGCTGCCATGCTGGGCGGCGAACTCGCGGCCGGGGCGACCCCGGACGGCGGCTACGAGGTCACGGCTATCCTGCCGGTGAGCTCCCCTGCCCTGGCCGCCGTACCTGCCGAGGAAACCCCGTGACGACCATTCGCGTACTCATCGCCGACGATCAGGTGATGGTTCGTCAGGGTTTCACGGTGCTGCTCGACGCCGAACCCGGCATCGAGGTCGTCGGTCAGGCGGTGGACGGCCTCGACGCCGTCGCCAAGGTCGCCGAACTCGCCCCGGACGTCGTCCTCATGGACGTCAGGATGCCGGTGCTCGGCGGTATCGAGGCGACCCGCCGCATCACCTCACCGCCCGACGCCCGGGTCAAGGTGCTCATCCTGACCACCTTCGATCTCGACGAGTACGTGTACGAGGCGTTGCGTGCCGGGGCGTCCGGCTTTCTCCTCAAGGACGCATCGGTCGAGGAACTGGCCCACGCGGTCAGGGTGGTGGCGGCCGGTGACGCGCTGCTCGCCCCGAACATCACCAAGCGGCTGATCGTGGAGTTCTCCCGGATGACCGCCGCCCCCCGGGCCCCGCTGAAGGACCGTATCGGTGATCTGACGGAACGCGAGACCGAGGTGCTGTCCCTGATCGCACAGGGTCTGTCGAACGCGGAGATAGCCCAGTTGCTGGTGGTGGCGGAGCAGACCGCGAAGACCCATGTGAGCCGGATACTGGCCAAGCTGGGGCTGAGGGACCGGACGCAGGCGGCGGTCTTCGCCTACGAGACGGGCCTGGTGCGACCGGCCGGCTACTGACGTGCAGGCGAAAAGGCGGGGGTACGGGATCGCCGTACCCCCGCCCGGCTTGGTGACCGCCCGACGGCGCGAGGCCGGCGCGACCGTTTCGTTCGCGCCGCCGGGCGGAGTTCTGCAGGCTGAGAGGCTGGTTGTCGCACCGGGACCGCGGCGGCGGGCGATGGGCGGCCGGGGCCGCTCTCTCTCAGGTCGAGAGCGGCCGACGGCTGCCTTCACCACCGCACTGGCTCGCACGCCGCCGCGGTCCTCGGTCACGTCCGTCCCGCCGGACACCCCTCAGGGCCGGCCGGACGGACAGCGCAGGAGAGATGACCTCCCGTCATCTTTCTTGCGCAGTCCTGGTGTTCCGGACGGAAGTGCTAGTCCTCGCGCAGGGCGCGGACCGCTTCCTCGACGCGCTTGCCGTAGTCGGTGTCGGCGGCGTGGAAGTGGGCGAGGTTCTTCTCGATCACGTCGTCGCGGGTGACCTGGGAGAGGCCCCCGGCGATGTTGGCGACCAGGCGGCCCTTCTCGTCCTCGGACATCAGCCGGTAGAGCTCGCCCGCCTGGAAGAAGTCGTCGTCCTTGGTGTGGGCGGGCGCCGCGTGGGTGCCGGTCCAGCCGTGGATCGCGAGCGGGGCGGAAAGCGCCGCGTCGGTCTGGGCGGGGCCCGCATACGAGTTGGGCTCGTAGTTCTTGTCGTGGCGCGCACCGTTGCGGGTGGCGTGCAGACCGTCACGGCCGTAGTTGTCGACGACAGCCGTCCGCGGCGCATTCACCGGGAGGTGGGTGTGGTTGACGCCCAGCCGGTAGCGGTGCGCGTCGGCGTAGGCGAACAGACGGCCCTGGAGCATCTTGTCCGGGGAGGGGCCGATGCCGGGCACGAAGTTGTTCGGGGAGAACGCGGCCTGCTCGACCTCGGCGAACACATTGTCCGGGTTGCGGTCCAGGACCAGCCGGCCCACGCGCTGCAGGGGGTAGTCGCTGTGCGGCCACACCTTGGTGAGGTCGAACGGGTTGAAGCGGTAGTCGGCGGCCTCGGCGGCCGGCATGACCTGCACGTACAGGGTCCAGGACGGGTTCACGCCCCGCTCGATGGCCTGCAGCAGGTCCGTCTGGTGCGAGGTGCTGTCCTTGCCCGCGAGCTCGGCGGCCTGCTCGCTGGAGAGGGAGCGCACGCCCTGGTTCGTCTTGAAGTGGTACTTGACGAAGAAGGCCTCGCCCTCGGCGTTCGTCCACTGGTAGGTGTGCGAGCCGTAGCCGTTCATGTGGCGGTACGAGGCAGGAATGCCCCGGTCGCCCATCAGCCAGGTCACCTGGTGCGTCGCCTCGGGGGCGTGGGCCCAGAAGTCCCAGACGTTGTCCGGCTCCTGACGGCCGGTGAACGGGTCACGCTTCTGCGAGTGGATGAAGTCGGGGAACTTGATCGGGTCCTTGATGAAGAAGACCGGGGTGTTGTTGCCGACCAGGTCGTAATTGCCCTCGTCCGTGTAGAACTTGAGGGCGAAGCCGCGCGGGTCGCGTACGGCGTCGGCGCCGCCGAGAGAGTCGGCGACCGTCGAGAACCGGATGAACGTCTCGGTGCGCTTGCCGACGGCGGAGAGGAAGTCGGCCCGGGTGAAGCCGGTGACGTCGTCGGTCACCTCGAAGTAGCCGTACGCGCCGGAACCACGGGCGTGGACCACGCGCTCCGGGATGCGCTCCCGGTTGAAGCGGGCGAGCTTCTCCAGCAGGTGCTGGTCCTGGAGGAGGATCGGGCCACCGACGCCGGCGGTGGCGGAGTTCTGGTTGTCGGCGACCGGGGCGCCTGACTCGGTCGTAAGCACACGCTGCGTCATGGTGTCGGGGCGACCTTCCGTACGGGAGCTGCTGAACTGCTACGCCCTGGGGGCTCCAGGAGCGTAGGTACGCTCCGAACCAGACGTCAACAGTTTGTTGAAATTGAAGGTGAGGTGTTCCGGATGGTGCCGACGCCTGGGCGCGACAGGACAGGTGTCAGCGCCGACACCATCCGGAAGTCTGTGGGGCGGCCGGTCAGGCCTGGACGGGCCGACCCGAGAGGCGCTCGACCGCGAGCAGCAGGGCCGAGTGGTCCAGGCCGCCGTCGCCCTGCGCACGGAGCGAGGCGACGAGCTGGGCGACCACGGCCCCGACGGGGAGCGCGGCACCGACATTACGGGCGGCGTCGGTGACGATGCCCATGTCCTTGTGGTGCAGGTCGATCCGGAAGCCCGGCGCGAAGTCGCGCCCCAGGAAGTTGTCCTTCTTGCGGGTCAGCACGGTCGAGCCGGCCAGTCCGCCGTTCAGCACGTCGAGCGCGGCCGTGAGGTCGACCCCGGACTTCTCCAGGAAGACGACGGCTTCGGCGCAGGCCTGGATGTTGACCGCGACGATCAGCTGGTTGGCGGCCTTCACCGTCTGGCCGGAGCCGTGCGGGCCGCAGAGCACGATCGTCTTGCCGAGCGCCTGCAGGATCGGCTGCGCGGCGTCGAAGTCGGCCTGCTCGCCGCCGACCATGATCGACAGCACGGCTTCGATCGCACCGGCCTCGCCACCGGAGACCGGGGCGTCCAGGACCCGGATGCCCTTCTCCTCGGCGTTCTTTGCGAGGTCCACGGAGGTCTGCGGGGTGATCGAGGACATGTCGATCAGCAGGGCGCCCGACTTGGCGTTCGCCAGGATGCCCTCGGGGCCGTAGGCGATGGCCTCGACGTGCGGGGACGCGGGCACCATCGTGATGACGACATCGGCGTCCCGGACCGCCTCGGCGATCGAACCCGCGCCGTGCCCGCCGGCCGCGGCCAGCCGGTCGATCTTGTCCTGCTCCAGCGTGTATCCGGTGACGTCGTAACCGGCCTTGATCAGGTTCTCGGACATGGGGGAGCCCATGATGCCGAGTCCTATCCATGCAACCTTGGGGAGGTTGTTGCTCATGAGGGTGCCTTCCTGAAAACGTGTGTACGAGGGGGAGTCCGACGGCCTCAGCGGGCCGCTCGGGCCTCGGCCGGGAGCCATGCGAAGGACTCGGCGCTCGGCTGGTCGCCCGGCTTGTACTCCAGGCCGACCCAGCCGTCGTAACCGGCCTTCGTCAGCTCGTCGAGGAGCTGCTCCAGCGGCAGGGAGCCGGTGCCCGGCGCGCCGCGCCCCGGGTTGTCGGCGATCTGGACGTGACCGGTCCGGTCGGCGTACGCGGAGATGACCTGGCTCAGGTCCTCGCCGTTCATCGACAGGTGGTAAAGGTCCAGCAGGAACTTCGCATTGCCGAGCCCCGTCGCGGCGTTGACCTTGTCGACGACCTCGATTCCGGCCGGTGCGCTCACCAGCGGGTAGCGCGGCGACTCCGGCTTGTTCAGGGTCTCGATCAGCAGGACCGCCCCGATCCGGTCGGCCGCGCGGGCGGCCAGGACCAGGTTCTCCAGAGCGAGCTCGTCCTGCACGGCCGGGTCCACGCCGTCGACGCGGTTGCCGTAGAGCGCGTTGAGCGCCTTGCAGCCGACCGAAGCGGCGAAGCCGGCCGCCACCTCGATATTGGCGCGGAAGCGGTCCGACTCCGGGCCGGGCACGGAGAGTGCGCCACGGTCGGGTCCGGGCAGCTGTCCGGCGTAGAAGTTCAGCCCCACCAGCTGCGTGCCCGCGTCGTCGAGCGCCTTCTTGAGGGCGTCGAGTTCGCTCTGAGGCGGGGTGGGGGTCTCGATCCAGGGCCACCACAGCTCGACCGCCGTGAAGCCCGCCGCGGCAGCGGCGGCGGGGCGCTCCAGGAGCGGGAGTTCCGTGAAGAGGATCGAAAGGTTCACATCGAAGCGCTGGTCCGGGTATCCCATGAGGGTCAGGCGCTCCTTCCGTATTGCGGAAGTTAGTTTCTGCTTAACGGAAGATTGCCTGGGGAGTGGAGTGGCTGTCAAGGGGGTGGCCGGAATTCGGGCCGGTCAAGGGCTCGTCCGGACATGCGCCGGTCGGGTCGGACGCCTTCCGGTCGTCTGCCCTGCGGCTGTTCTCCGCCTTCCGGGCTCGCCGCCGCAAGGGCCCGGGCGCCCCTTGCGTCGGCGATCGGGGCGGGACAGTGTGGCCGGCACAGCCGCCGCCGATCTCCCGAGGTGCCCCGCATGACCGTCCCCACCAGTCGCCGCACCCTTCTCGGAGCGCTCCTGGCGGGTGGCGCTCTCACCACCGCGCCGGCCCCGCCCACGACGGCCCGGCCGGCGAGTCGACGGGAGACTTCTGTCGTCCCGGACCGACGGCCCGGGACGCTCCTCCTGGGGACGTACACCTCGACCGCCGGAGGGGGTACGGGGATAGGTGTGGCCGGGTACGACCGGCCGGCCGGGAGGATCACCGGGCGTACCACCGTCACCGGCGTCGACAACCCCTCGTACCTCGCCCCGCACCCCTCCGGCACCACGGTCTACGCCGTCGACGAGCAGGAGCAGGGCGGCGTGACCGCCGTGGCCCTCGCCGCGGACGGGACCTTCCGGGTGCTGGGCACCCGCTCCACCGGCGGCGCCG
The DNA here is from genome assembly GCF_042802415.1 of Streptomyces sp. NPDC057486. Taxonomy (NCBI): domain Bacteria; kingdom Bacillati; phylum Actinomycetota; class Actinomycetes; order Kitasatosporales; family Streptomycetaceae; genus Streptomyces; species Streptomyces sp. NPDC057486. The sequence goes on from NZ_JBHVEE010000086.1 coordinate 40,250, forward strand.
GCCCCTGCCATCTCTCCGTCCACCCGTCCGGGCGGTGGCTGCTGAGTGCCAACTACGCCTCGGGCAGTGTCGCCGTCCACCCGATCGCCGCCGACGGTTCCCTGGGGGAGCGCACCGCTCTGGTCGCCCACACGGCCCCGTCCCCCGGCCCCGGCCAGGACGGACCTCACGCCCATCAGATCGTCACCGCCCCCGACGGGGGTCATGTCCTCGCCGTCGACCTGGGCAACGACACCGTGTACACCTACCGGCTCGATCTGCGCCGGGGCGTGCTCCACCAGGTCTCGTACGCGCTGCTGCGCCCGGGTGCAGGACCGCGCCACCTGACCTTCCACCCCGGCGGCCGTTTCGCCTACCTCGCCTGCGAGGTCGACAACACCGTCGTCGTCTGCGGTTACGACCCCGCGACCGGCACCCTCACCCCGGGGACCCCGCAGGCAACCGGAACGGGCCCGGGCACCAGCTATCCCGCCCAGCTCCTGGTCACCGGCGACGGCCGTTTCGCCTACCTCGCCAACCGCGGGCACAACAGCCTGACCCGCTACGCCGTCGAGGGCGGCGGGGCGGCACTGCGGCTGATCGACACGGTGCCGGTGGGCGGTGACTTCCCCCGGCACATCGCCTTCTCGCCGGACGGGGGCCTGCTCTTCGCCGCCAACCAGAGGTCCGGGACGGTGACGGTCTTCGCGGTCGACCGGGCCGACGGCGGGTTGCGCCGCACCGGTACCCCGTTCGCCGCTCCGGCGGCCGTCTGCGTGCTGCCGCTCGGGTCCCGGCGCGGCTGATCCGAACGAGAAACCCCAGTGGTCCGTTAGGGTCGGGGCCGAGCCGCGGGCCCCGGGTGCGGCGAGCACATGATGGAGGCACAGTGCGCTTGAGAGTGGAGTTCACCACCGAGCCCTTCGATCTCGACGAGGCGCCCGCCCATGCGGTGGTGGCCCGCGAGGTGATCCAGACGGCCGAGCTGGACGCCGTGGATGTCGGCCCCTTCGGCAATACGGCGGAGGGCGGCGCCGACGCGGTGCTCACCGCGGTGGACTCCCTGCTGCGCAAGGCCCTGGAGTCCGGTGCCACCCGCGTATCGCTCCAGGTCAACGTCATCGGGGAGGACTCGAAGTGACCGAACCGGCGGACCACCCCCTCGTCACCGCGGTCAAGCCGCTCGTCGACGCCATGGGCGCCGAGCTGGTCGGGCCCGAGGATGCCCGGACCGACGACGTGGTGCTGGCCTGGGAGGGCGAGGACGTCATAGCCGTACGGCTGCCGCAGCTCTCGGACTCGCTCGACCACATCCTGGCCGCCATGGAGCGGCGGCACGGCATGCCACTGGCCGAGCTGGACCGTAGGACCAAACAGTCGGTCGTACGGACCCTGGAGGCACGGGGTGCCTTCTCGGTGCGGCACGGCGTGGAGACGGTGGCGGGGGCGCTGGGGGTCAGCCGCTTCACCGTCTACAACTATCTGAACCGGGAAAATGCCGCCAAAGGTGAGTAGTTGAGCGAAGACCGCGGAAGGGCGGGGCCCCCCGCGGCGGGGGGCGGCCCTGCGGGGTGGCCCGAATTAAAAAAAAAGTTTTAGTTGTTTTTTTTTGGGGGGTTGGAAAAAGCCCCCCCCCCAACACCCCCCCCCAAAAAC
>NZ_JBHVEE010000087.1:0-41861 GCF_042802415.1 Streptomyces sp. NPDC057486
AGGCGGAGGTGTTGCCGTTGCTGGCCGGGGTCGGGGGCCGGGTTGGTGTGGCGGCGGTCAATGGTCCGGTGTCGGTGGTGGTGTCGGGTGAGGCCGCGGTGGTGGAGTCGGTGGCGCAGGAGGTGCGTGGCTGGGGCCGCCGGGTTCGTCGCCTGACGGTCAGTCACGCCTTCCACTCGCCCTTGATGGAGCCGATGTTGGGCGAGTTCCGGAAGGTGGCCGAAGGACTCACCTACCACCGGCCGGAGATCCCGATCGTCTCCACGATGACCGGAGTGACCGCTACGGCGGAGGAGTTGTGCGATCCCGGCTACTGGGTGTCCCACGTGCGTCGGCCGGTCCGCTTCCACGACGCGATTGGGGCGTTGGAGGAGCAGGGAACGGACCGGTTCGTGGAGATCGGTCCTGACGCCACCTGCACTGTGATGGTCCAGCAGTGCCTGGCCGAGGGTCGGGATGCGGTGTGTGTGCCGTTGCTGGTCAAGGATGCCGACGAGCCGGGTGCGGTGCTGCGGGCGTTGGCCGGTCTGCACACCACCGGTGCTCCGGTGGACTGGTCGGCCCTGTTCGCCGGTACCGGGGCACGTCGGGTCGACCTGCCCACCTACCCCTTCCAGCACAAGCGGTACTGGCTCGAGCCGCTGCCCGCGGTCGCCGACCCGAGCGGTTCCGGTCAGGTCTCCGCCGAGCACCCCCTCCTCGGCGCGGTGGTCGAACTGCCCGAGTCGGGCGGCGTCGTCCTCACCGGCCGCCTCTCGGTCGACCGGCAGGCATGGCTCACCGACCACACGGTGCTCGGCAGGGTGCTGCTGCCGGGAACGGCGTTTCTGGAGCTGGCAGTACGAGCCGGTGTGGAGGTGGGCTGCGAGACAGTCGGAGAACTGACCCTCGAAGCGCCGCTGGTCCTGCCTGAGCAGGGCGCGGTCGCCCTCCGGGTGACCGTGGACGCGGCGGACGCGACGGGCCGACGCCCCTTCGCGGTCCACGCGCGTGCCACAGAGGCCGTGGACCGTGACGTGACCGACGCCCCCTGGGCCCGGCACGCCGGCGGCATCCTGGCCGCGGCCGGCCCGCACCCGCCGCACGACACCACGCACGGCGGGCCCGCGCAGGGCCTCGCCGAGTGGCCGCCGCCCGGTGCCGAGGAGATCGGCATGGACGGCGTGTACGACGAACTCGCGGGACAGGGCTATGACTACGGGCCCGCCTTCCGCGGCCTGCGTGCGGCCTGGCGGCACGGCGGCGAGATCTACGCCGAAGTGGCCGCTCCGGAAGAGACCGCCCTGGACCCCTCCGCGTATCGGCTCCACCCGGCGCTGCTGGACGCCGCACTGCACGCCCAACTCCTCGGTGTGGACGGCGGCCAGGGGGAGGCCGGCGGCCCGCTGCTGCCCTTCTCGTGGTCCGGAGCGGTGGTCCACTCCGGAGGGGCCGGCTCGCTGCGCGTGCGTATCGCCTCGGCCGGGCCGGGCGCGGTCTCGCTGCTCGTCGCGGACGGGGAAGGCAGGCCAGTTGCCTCCGTCGAGTCGCTGGTGGTCCGGCCGGTCGACACCCTGCGCCTCGCCCCCGCGGTACCGGACGCCATGTTCCGGCTGGTGTGGGAGCCCGCCGCGGTCCCGCTGTCGGACACCGCAGCCTCCGCGGACGCCGCCGCTGTGGGGCCCGGGGCCGGCCGTCTGGCCTCGGCGCTGGGATCTTCGGTTCCGGTGTTCACCGACCTGGAGGCGCTTCGCCGCGACGTCACGGGCGGTCGCACGGCCGTGCCGCGGACCGTGGTGCTGAACTGCACGGGCACCGACAGCAAGAGCGTTCCCGACGGCGTACGGGACATGGGGGACGCCGTGCTGGAGGTGGTGCGCACCTGGCTGGGCGAGCCCGCGTTCGCCTCCTCTCGGCTCGTGCTGGTCACCACCGGTGCGATCGGCACCGGGGACGACGAGCCTGCCGAGCTCGAGACTGCGCCGGTGTGGGGACTGGTCAGATCGGCGCTGGCGGAGAACCCCGGCCGGTTCGCCCTGCTGGACCTGGACGACCGGCCGTCCTCGCTGCGCGGGCTGCGCGCCGTCCTGGACTCGGGTGAGCCCGAGAGCTGTCTGCGCGACGGGGAGCGGCTCGTCCCGAGACTCGTCCGGGAGGCCCCGCCCGCCCCACGGCCCCATCCGGACGGCACACGACCGGACTCGGTGCGAAACCCCCTGTGGGACCAGGAGGGCACGGTATTGGTGACCGGTGGCACCGGCGGGCTCGGCGCGGTGGTGGCCCGGCACCTGGTCACCGCCCGCGGCGTCCGCCGCCTGCTGCTCGTCAACCGCCGCGGTCCCGAGGCGCCCGGAGCCGACGAACTGTGCGAGGAGCTGGCCTCGCTGGGGGCCGAGGCGACAGTGGTCGGCTGCGATGTCGGGGACCGGGACGCCGTTTCGGAGCTGCTCGCGGCGGTCCCGCCGGAGCATCCGCTGGTCGCGGTGGTGCACGCCGCCGGCATCGTGGACAACGCGCTCGTCGGTGCGCTGACGCCGGCCCACCTGGACGCCGTCCTGCGGCCGAAGGCGGACGGGGCCTGGCACCTGCACGAACTCACCCTCGGCCTCGACCTTTCGGCGTTCGTACTGTTCTCCTCCGCCGCCGGATACGTGCTGGGCGCCGGACAGGCCAACTACGCGGCCGCGAACGTCTTCCTGGACGTGCTCGCCGCGCACCGGCGGGCCAGGGGACTGCCCGCCCTCTCCCTGGCCTGGGGCGCCTGGGCCGAGGACGGCGGCATGGCCGGGCAGCTTGACGAGCCGGCCCTGCGGCGGCTGGACCGGCTCGGCCTTCCGCCGCTCACCACCGCTGAGGGCCTGGCGCTGTTGGACGCAGCGCTCGACGCACCGCCCGCCCGGGGTTCGCTGGCCGTGCCACTGAAGGTGACGGTCCCGGCGCTGCGCCGCAGGCCCCGGGACGAGGTACCCGCGGTCCTGAGAGGCCTGGCGGGCGGACCCGTACGGCACAGGGCTCCGGCCGACGTGCCGGAGGACACCGCGGGCGGCCTTGCGCGGAGCCTGGCAGGGCTGCCCGAGACGGAACGCGACGCGTTCCTGCTCGACGCCGTTCGTGGCCACGTGACCGCGGTTCTCGGACACACGTCGCAGGCCGCCGTCGAACCCCGTCGCGCCTTCCAGGAGATGGGCTTCGACTCGCTGGCCGCCGTCGAGCTGCGGAACCGGCTCGGTGCGGCCGCCGGGACGACACTGCCCGCGACCGTGGTCTTCGACCACCCCACCCCCGAGGCCCTGGCCGGCCACCTGCGCGAGCTGCTGGCCCCTGCGCGGGCGGACACCCTCCAGCCGGTCCTCGAAGTCGTCGAGACGCTGGAGGCAGTGCTCGCGACGGCGGAGCAGGCAGGCGCCGATACGGACAGAGCGAGGATCTCCGCCCGGCTGGAGGCACTGCTGCGCAGGTGGCAGGGCGGCCGGAGTGCCGCGCAGCAGACCGGGGCGGACGATGACCTCGACGCTGCGACGGACGACGAACTCTTCCACGTGCTCGACGACGAACTGGGCATCTCGTGAGCGGACGGTCAATGGCGAACGACGACAAGCTGCGCGACTACCTCAAGCGTGCGACGGCGGACCTGCGCCAGACACGGCGGCGGCTGCACGAGTACGAACTCCGGTACGGCGAACCGATCGCGATCGTCGGCATGGGCTGCCGCTACCCGGGAGGCGTGGCCTCGCCGGAGGACCTGTGGCGGCTGGTCGTCGAGGGCCGGGACGCCATCGGGGAGTTCCCCGCCGACCGTGGCTGGGACGTCGACGCGATCTACGACCCGGAGCCCGAACAGCAGGACAAGACCTATGTGCGGCAGGGCGGGTTCCTCTACGAGGCGGCGGAGTTCGACGCCGACTTCTTCGGCATCAGCCCCCGCGACGCTCGGCGCGCCGACCCGCAGCAGCGGCTGCTGCTGGAGGTCTCCTGGGAGGCGTTCGAGCGGGCGGGCATTGACCCGCGGTCCCTGCACGGCAGCCCGACGGGCGTCTACGCCGGGCTGATGTACCACGACTACCTCGGCGGCAGCCCCGGCGGCAGCCTGGTGTCCGGCCATGTCGCCTACAGCCTCGGCCTGCAGGGGCCGGCCGTCTCGGTCGACACCGCCTGCTCGTCCTCCCTGGTCGCCCTCCACCTGGCCGCACAGGCCCTGCGCAGGGGCGAGTGCACCCTCGCGCTCGCGGGCGGGGCGACCGTGATGGGTACCCCGGAGATGTTCGTGGACTTCAGCCGCCAGCGCGGTCTGGCGCCCGACGGCCGCTGCAAGGCCTTCTCCGGCGACGCGGACGGCACCGCCTGGGCCGAGGGCGTCGGCGTCCTCGTCCTGGAGCGGCTGTCGGACGCCCGCCGCAACGGCCACCGGGTGCTGGCCGTGGTGCGGGGCAGCGCGGTCAACCAGGACGGCGCCTCCAACGGCTTCTCGGCGCCCAACGGACCCGCCCAGGTCCGTGTCATCGAGCAGGCGCTGGCCGACGCCGGCCTCGTCTCCTCGGACGTGGACGCGGTCGAGGCGCACGGCACCGGCACTTCCCTCGGCGACCCGATCGAAGCGCAGGCGCTGCTGGCCACCTACGGTCAGAGGCGTGCGGCGGACCGCCCCCTGTGGCTGGGCTCGCTCAAGTCGAACATCGGGCACGCCCAGGCCGCGTCCGGGGTCGGCGGCGTGATCAAGACGGTCATGGCCCTGCGGCATGGCGTGCTCCCGCGCACCCTGCACGTCTCCGAGCCCACACCGCACGTCGACTGGTCCCCCGGAACGGTCGCGCTCCTGACCGAGGAGCGGGACTGGCCGGCGACGGGCCGACCGCGGCGGGCCGCCGTGTCCTCCTTCGGGATCAGTGGCACCAACGCGCACGTCATCATCGAACAGGCCGACGAGGAACCGTCCGGGGACGAGCCCGCCGCCGACCCGGTGGTGGCCCCCCTCGTGCTCTCGGCCCGCGGCGAGGAGGCGCTCGCCGAACAGGCCCGGCGGCTCGCGGACGCCATGGCGGACCGCCCCGGCGCGGGCCTCGCCGACCTGGGACACTCCCTGGCCACCCGACGCACCGCGTTCGAGGACCGGGCGGTCGTGGTCGGACGGGAGCGGGAACGGCTCCTGGACGCCCTGCACGACCTGGCCGCAGGCCGGTCGAGGACCGGTGTCGTCACCGGGCGGGCGAAGCCCGGCGGCAGGACTGTGTTCGTCTTCCCCGGCCAGGGCTGGCAGTGGGCCGGGATGGCCGCAGGGCTGCTGGAGGAGTCGTCGGACTTCGCCGAGCACGTCGAGGTGTGCGAGAAGGCGCTCGCCCCGTACGTCGACTGGTCGCTCACCGCTGTGCTGCGCGGCGAGTCCGGGGCCCCGGCGCACGAGCGGGTGGACGTGCTGCAACCGGTGCTGTGGGCCGTCATGGTGTCGCTGGCCGCGGTGTGGCGAGTCCACGGGGTCGAACCCGACGCGGTCATCGGGCACTCGCAGGGCGAGATCGCGGCGGCCTGCGTCGCCGGGGCGCTCTCCCTTGAGGACGGGGCGCGCGTGGTCGCACTGCGCAGCAGAGCCATCGGCGAGTTGCTCGCCGGCCGCGACGGCGGCATGCTCCACGTGGCGCTGCCCGCCGAGCGGATACGGCCGCGCCTGGAGCGCTGGGGGGACAGGATCTCGGTCGCCGCCGACAACGGCATCCGGTCCGTCGTCCTTTCCGGCGAGGGCGCCGCGCTGGACGAACTACGGGCCGAGCTGGTGGCCGAGGACGTGCAGGCCAAGCGGGTCACGGTGGACTACGCCTCGCACTCCGCCGACGTCGAACTCCTGGAACAGCGGCTGCTGCAGGAGCTCGCGCCGCTCGACCCCGGCGAGCCGGACGTCCCGATGCTGTCGACCGTCACCGGAGCGTGGGTCGGGGCAGGAGAGCTCGACGCGCGTTACTGGTACGCGAACCTCCGCCGCACCGTCCGGTTCGCCCCGGTCGTACGTGACCTCGCCGAGCGCGGCTTCACGGCCTACACCGAGGTCAGCGCACACCCCGTCCTGGCGATGAGCGTCCAGGAGACTCTGGAGGAACTGAACCACGACGCCGTGGTGGCCGGCACGCTGCGCCGCGACGAGGGCGGGCTCGACCGGTTCGCCACGTCGGCTGCGGAGCTGTACGTGGCCGGAGTGCCGGTGGACTGGGCGGCGTTCTTTCCCGGCGGCGGGCAGACGGACCTGCCGACCTACCCCTTCCAGCACCGCCGCTACTGGCTGGAGGAGGAGTCCCCGGCACAGACGGCTACCGCCCCACCGCCCGGGCACCAGGTCGGCCACGCTTTCTGGCAGGCCGTCGAGGAAGGCGACAGGGACGGCCTCGGCACCCTCCTGGGCGTCGACCCCGAGGACCTGGGCCGCGTCGTGCCCGCGCTCTCCGACTGGCACCGGCGGCAGACCGAGGCGGCAACGGTGGACTTCTGGCGGTACCGGGTGGACTGGCAGCCGCTGCCCGGCACCGCGTCCGGCCCGCTGCAGGGCAGCTGGCTGCTCGTCGCACCGGCGGGCGCGGAACCGGCCGCGGCACTGGCGGACGCCCTCGCCGCGCACCGGACGGACCTGATCCGAGTCGAGACGCACGACACCCGACGCGCCCACCTCACAGAGCGGCTGCGCACTGCCGCGGAGGGCAGGCCGATCGCGGGCGTGCTGTCGCTGCTGGCGTTCGACGACCGGGAGCGCAGGGCGGACCAGGACCACCTGGTGGACGCCGTCGCGCTGCTGCAGGCACTGGCCGACGCCGGCGTCACCGCCCCCCTGTGGAACATGACCCGCGGCGCGGTCGCCGTACGGCGCCACGAGGACGTCGATCCGGCGGCGAGCGCGCTGTGGGGACTGGGCACGGTTTCGGGGCTCGACAGGCCCGGCACCTGGGGCGGCACGATCGACCTGACCGGGCCCGTCGACGGCCGGGCGGCCGACCGGCTCTGCGCTGCGCTGTCCGGCACCGGGGGAGAGGACCAGATCGCGATCCGGCCGGACGGTGTGTACGCGCGCCGGCTGGTGCGCGCACCCCGGGCCGCCTCGGCCGCCGCGGAGCACTGGCGCCCGCGCGGCACGGTCCTGGTCACCGGCGGCACCGGCGCGGTCGGCTCCCACGTGGCACGCGCGCTGGCCCGGAACGGGGCCGCCCATCTGGTCCTGGCCGGCCGGCGCGGACCCGAGGCTCCGGGCGCGGACCGGCTGGAGGCGGAACTCACCGCCCTGGGAGCCCGGGTGACCGTCGCCGCCTGCGACGTCGCCGACGGCGACGCGCTGCGCGCACTGCTCGACTCGCTGCCGGACGACGAACCGCTGACCGCTGTGTTCCACGCGGCGGGCGTGTTGGAGGAGGAACCGCCGCTGGCGGAGACCACCCCGCAGCGGCTCGCGGACCTCACCCGCGCCAAGACCGCCGGAGCGGTCCACCTCGACCGGCTGCTCGGCGACCGGGAACTGGACGCCTTCGTACTGTTCTCCTCGGGGGCCGCCGTGTGGGGCACCGCCGGCCGGCCCGCCTATGCGGCTGCCAACGCCTTCCTCGACGGACTGGCGCAGCGGCGCAGGGCCCGCGGCGCCGCCGCCACCTCGGTCGCCTGGGGCTCCTGGGCCGGAGGCGGCATGGTCGACGCCCGGTCCGGCGCTGCGCTCCGGCGCATGGGGCTGACCGAGATGGACCCGGAGCGGGCGCTCCAAGCGCTTGAACAGGCGCTCACCGACTCCGACGGCCACCTCGTCGTCGCCGATATCGACTGGAGCAGGTTCGCGCCCGTCTACACCCTCGCCCGCCCCCGCCCGCTGCTGCACGCCCTTCCCGATGCGGTCGCCGCGCTCGACGACGATGCCGGAGTGACACCCGGCCGGGACGACTCCGCCGCGCAGGCGTTCGCGACCCGGCTCGCCCGCGCGACCCCCGGGGAGCGGGAGCGGCTGGCGCTGGACCTGGTACGGAGTCAGGCCGCAGTCGTCCTGGGGCACGACGGGCCCTCGGCGGTCGAACCCGGCCGGGCCTTCAAGGACCTCGGCTTCGACTCGGTCGGCGCGGTCGACCTGCGCAACCGGCTGAACGCCCGTACCGGCCTGAGGCTGCCCGCCACCGTCGTCTTCGACCACGCCACGTCAAAGGCACTGGCCGCGCACCTGACCGCAGTCCTCGGCGGTGGGCCTGACGGCGCCGACAGGGACGCCGTCACCGTACTGGCCGCGCTGGACCGGCTGGAGGCACTGGCGGAGCGGATGCCGCGCGAGGAGATCGACGCGACCCGGCTCACGGCGCGCCTGCAGTCGCTGGTGAACCGGCTGAATCGGACCCTCGGAGCGACAGGGCCGGAGGCACCCCTGGAGAACCGGCTCGACGGAGCCACCGCCGACGACCTCTTCGCCCTCATCGACAAGGAGTTCGGGTCGACGTGACCCCGCCCACGCATGTCGCTGACCTGAACCGACGGATCGACAAGAGGCTCCGATGAACAATGAGAAGAAGCTTCTCGACTACCTCAAGCGAGTGACGGCGGACCTGCACCACACCCGCGAACGACTGCGCGAACTGGAGACGGCTGAACAGGAACCGGTCGCGGTCGTCGCGATGAGCTGCCGCTACCCGGGAGGCGTGGCCTCGCCGGAGGACCTGTGGCGGCTCGTCGCCGAGGAGCGCGACGCGATCGGCCCCTTCCCCGCCGACCGCGGCTGGGACCTGGGGGCCCTCTACGACACCGACCCCGGCAGCTCCGGCACCAGCTACGTACGCGAAGGCGGATTCGTCCACGACGCAGGCGAGTTCGACGCCTCGCTGTTCGGCATCTCGCCGCGCGAGGCCCTGGCCATGGACCCCCAGCAGCGCCTGGTGCTCGAACTCGCCTGGGAGGTCATGGAACGTGGCCGGATAGCACCGGACTCGCTGCGCGGAGCCCAGGTCGGAGTGTTCGTCGGCAGCGGCAGCCAGGACTACTACGAGGACCTCTCCCGGCCGGCCGGCTCCAGGGCCGTCGAGGACTACCTGAGCACCGGCAACGCGGCGTCGGTGCTCTCCGGCCGGGTGGCCTACACCTTCGGCCTGGAGGGCCCGGCCGTCACCGTCGACACCGCCTGCTCCTCCTCGCTCGTCGCCCTGCACCTCGCCGGACGGGCGCTGCAACGGCGCGAGTGCTCGTTCGCGCTGGCCGGCGGCGTGATGGTGATGTCCGCGCCCGGACCGTTCCTCGCGTTCAGCCGGCAGCGCGGGCTCGCGGCCGACGGCCGCTGCAAGGCCTTCTCCGACGACGCGGACGGCACCGGCTGGGCCGAGGGAGCCGGCCTGCTGCTGCTCGAGCGGCTCTCCGACGCCCGCCGCAACGGGCACCCCGTGCTTGCCGTCATCCGGGGCTCGGCCGTCAACTCCGACGGCGCGTCCAACGGCTTGACGGCACCCAACGGCCCTTCGCAGCAGCGCGCCATCCGCCGGGCGCTGGCCGACGCCGGGCTGTCCGCGGCCGAGGTGGACGCGGTGGAGGGACACGGGACCGGCACGACGCTGGGCGACCCGATCGAGGCGCAGGCCGTCATCGCCGCCTACGGTCAGGACCGGCCCGAGGACCGTCCGCTGTGGCTGGGCTCCCTGAAGTCCAACATCGGCCACGCGCAGGCCGCCGCCGGCGTGGCAGGCGTCATCAAGATGGTCATGGCCATGCGACACGGCGTGCTCCCGCGCACCCTGCACGTCTCCGAACCCACCCGGCAGGTCGACTGGACCGCAGGACGGGTCCGCCTGCTCACCGAGGCCCGGGAGTGGTCGCGCGGCGAACGGCCGCGCCGCGCCGGGGTGTCGTCGTTCGGCGTCAGCGGCACCAACGCGCACCTGATCGTCGAGGAGGCCGAACCGGCGCCTGCCGAACCCGTCGGCTCCCCCCGGCCCGGCCGGCCGGCCGGCGTGCCCGTGCCGTGGCCGGTCTCCGGACACAGCGCGGACGCGCTGCGCGCCCAGGCCGACCGCCTGCGCGTCCACCTGGAGGAGAACCCGGAAGCCGACGCGTCCGACATCGGTCGCTCCCTGGCCGCCACCCGCGCCGCTCTGGACCACCGCGCTGTGGTGCTCGCCGAGAACACCGCCGACGGAATCGGCAAAATGGCCGCGCTCGCCGCGGACGAGCCGCATCCCGAGGTCCTGCGCGGCACCGCCGACGACGGGCCGACTGCCTTCCTCTTCACCGGGCAGGGCGCCCAGCGCCTCGCCATGGGCCGTGAACTCCACTCCCTGTACCCGGAGTTCGCCGATCCCCTGGACGCCGTGTGCGCCGAGTTCGACAAACGCCTCGACCGCCCCCTGCGCGAGGTGATGTTCGAGGACGCCGAGGCGCTCGACCGCACCGAGTACGCCCAGCCCGCGCTCTTCGCGGTGGAGGTGGCGCTGTACCGGCTGTTGGAGTCCTGGGGCGTGACGCCCGACCTGCTGCTCGGTCATTCCATCGGCGAGCTCGCCGCCGCCCATGTCGCGGGTGTGTGGTCCCTGGAGGACGCCTGCACACTGGTGGCGGCCCGCGGTCGGCTGATGCAGGCGCTGCCCGCGGGCGGAGCCATGGCCGCGGTGCAGGCCGGGGAGGAAGAGGTGCGGCCCCTGCTCGACGACCGGGTCGGCATCGCCGCCGTCAACGGGCCGTCGTCCGTGGTCGTCTCCGGCGAGGAGGAGTCGGTCCTCGGCATCGTGGCGGCCTTCGCGAAGCAGGGCCGCAGGACGCACCGGCTGCGGGTCTCCCATGCCTTCCACTCACCCCTGATGGAGGAGATGCTCGACGACTTCGGACGCGTCGCCAAGTCGCTGGCGTACGCAGAGCCGGACATCCCGGTGGTCTCCCACACGGCCGACGGACCGGTCGCCGCCCACGAACTGTGCTCACCGGAGTACTGGGTGCGCCACGTCCGCGAGGCCGTCCGCTTCCACGAAGGCATCCGCCACCTGGAGGCCGAGGGCGTCACACGGTACGTCGAGATCGGCCCGGACGGCGTGCTCACCGCCCTGGTGCGCGACTGCCTGACCGACACGGCGGACAGCGCGGTCCTGTACCCGCTGCTGCGCCGCGACCGCGGCGAGGCACGGACGCTGCTCACCGCCCTGGCCGGATTGCACACCGCGGGCGCCACCCCGGACTGGGCGGCCGTGCACGACGCACGCGGAGCCCGTACGGTGCCGCTGCCGACGTACGCCTTCCAGCGCCGCCGCTACTGGCTGGAGGACCGCACGCGGCGCGACGGGGTGACCGCCGCGGGCCTGGACGCCGCGGGCCACCCGCTGCTGGGCGCGGCCGTCTCTCTCGCCGACACCGGCGGTGTCGTCCTCAGCGGCATCCTGTCCACTGGCCGGCACCCGTGGCTGACCCACCACCGGGCCGGGGACACCGTGACCCTGCCCGGCACCGCGTTCCTGGAACTGGCGATCCACGCGGGCGACCAGGTCGGCTGCACCCGGGTGGCGGAACTGACCCTGGGCGCCCCGCTGGTGCTGCCGGAGCACCGCGGCGTACGGGTGCAGGTTGCCGTGGGCGGTGCCGACGCATCGGGGGCACGTCACCTCACGGTGCACTCGCGGCCGGAGGAGGCCGCCCCGGACGCCGAGTGGACCACGCACGCCACGGGAGTGCTGGAGCCGCCGAGCGCCCAGCCTGCCACCGGACCGGACGCATGGCCGCCCGCCGGCGTCGAGCCGATCGACCTCACCGTTCTGTACGAGGAGTTCGAGGACTCGGGCCTGGCCTACGGCCCGGCCTTCCGCGGACTGCGCGCGGCATGGCGCCTGGGCGAGGAGATCCACGCCGAAGTACGGCTCCCCGAGGACGTGTCGGGCGAGGCGGCGGCCTTCGGACTGCACCCGGCGGCCCTGGACGCGGCCACCCACGCGCTGCGCGCCGCCGGAGGCGACGAGGCCGGCGCCGCGGGCCGCCTCCCCTTCTCCTGGTCCGGAGCAGAACTGCACGCCGCCGGCGCCTCGTTCCTGCGAGTCCGCTTCACCCCCACCGGCGACGACTCGTACGCGATCACCGTCGCGGACGCCGCCGGCGCCCCGGTGGCCACTGTCGACTCCGCCGTCTTCCGGCCCGTCGCCCCGTCGCGGCTCTCCGTCGCGGGCAGCCCCCCGCTCCACCGGATCCACTGGCAGCCGATCGCCGCGCCCGCCCCCGCCGCGCCGCCGAGCGCGGCTCTCTTCGAGAAGGCGGTGGCCACCGGGGACGCGGTACCGGACGCGGTCCTGCTGGAGTGCACCGGCGGCACGGGCGCAGAAGAGGTGCGCGCCGCCACCCACCGGGCGCTGGCCGCCGTCCAGAGCTGGCTCGGGGACGACCGGTTCGCCGACTCGACCCTGGTCTTCGTGACGACGGGCGCCGTCGCGGCCGACGGCGACGGGCCGACGGACCTCGCCGGTGCCGCGGTCTGGGGCCTGATCCGCTCCGCGCAGGCCGAGCACCCCGGCCGGTTCGTGCTGCTCGACGTGGAGCGGGGGACCGACACCGAGGCGCTCCTACCCGCCGCCCTCGGCTCGACGGAGCCCCAGCTCGCCGTACGAGACGGCCGTCTCCACGTCCCCCGGCTGGCCCGCGTCCCGCAGGCCGAGGAGCACGGCGGCGACGTGCCCCGGCTGGACCCGGACGGCACGGTCCTCGTCACCGGCGCATCCGGAGCCCTCGGCGGCGCCGTCGCCCGCCACTTGGTCGTCGAACACGGCGTCCGGCACCTCCTGTTGGTCAGCCGCAAGGGACCCGACGGCGTGGCCGGGCTGACCGGGGAACTCTCGGCGGCCGGGGCCCGGGTCACGGTCGCGGCCTGCGACCTCACCGACCGCGACGCGCTCGCCGAAGTCCTGGCTGCCATACCCGGCGAGCATCCGCTGACCGCGGTCGTCCACGCCGCGGGAGCGCTCGACGACGGTGTGCTGACCTCCCTCACCCCGGAACGCCTGGACGCCGTACTGGGACCGAAGGCCGAGGCCGCCCTCCGGCTGCACGAGCTCACCCGGGACCTGGACCTGGCCGGCTTCGTCCTCTTCTCCTCGCTCTCGGGACTGCTGGGCGCCCCCGGCCAGGGCAACTACGCCGCCGCCAACGCCTTCCTCGACGCCCTGGCCGCCCACCGGCGGGCCGCGGGACTGCCCGCCGTCTCGCTCGTCTGGGGATGGTGGGAGCAGGAGGGTGGCATGGCCGACACCCTCGAGGAGACCGACCGTGCCCGGCTGTCCCACGGCGGGGTGCTGCCCCTGTCCACGAGGCAGGGGTTGGCCCTCTTCGACGCCGCCCTGGGTTCCGCCGACCCCCTGGTCGTCGCCGCCCGGTTCGACCTGCCGGCTCTGCGCGCGCCCGGCGCCGAGACGCCCGCGGCCCTGCGCGGACTGACCGGGGGTGGGCCCCGGCGCGCCGCGGCCGGTGCCGCCGCGCAGGACACCGCCACACTCGCCGAGACGCTGCGGGCCCTGCCGGAGGACGAACGCCCCGCCGCGGTCCTGGACCTGGTCCGCACCCGGGTGGCCGCCGTCCTGGGCCACGGCTCCCTCGAAGACGTCGAACCGGGCAAGGAGTTCCAGCAGCTCGGCTTCGACTCGCTGACCGCCGTCGAACTGCGCAACGGGCTCAACACGGCCACCGGACTGCGGCTGCCCGCCACCCTGGTCTTCGACCACCCGACACCGGCGGTCCTCGCCCGGCACCTCCTGGCCGAACTGACCGGGGCGGCCGACGAGGCCGCGGCCCCGGCAGTCGCCCCCCGGACCGGCGACGCGATCGCGATCGTCGGGATGGCCTGCCGGTTCCCCGGCGGCGCGCACACCCCCGACGACCTGTGGCGGCTCGTCAGCGAGGGAGTCGACGCCATCGGCGAGTTCCCCGCCGACCGCGGCTGGGACCTGGACGGCCTCTACGACCCGGACGGGCGGCGGCCCGGTACCACCTACGTCCGCGAAGGCGGATTCGTGTACGACGCGGGCGACTTCGACCCGGGCTTCTTCGGTGTCTCCCCGAAGGAGGCCGCACTGCTCGACCCGCAGCAGCGGTTGCTGCTGGAGGCGTCCTGGGAGGCCCTGGAGCGGGGCGGCATCGACCCCGTGTCGCTGCGCGGCAGCGCCACCGGCGTCTACGCCGGTGTCCAGTACCACGACTACGTGGGCAGCAACAGCACCGGAGCCGTCGTCTCCGGCCGGGTCGCCTACACCCTGGGTCTGGAGGGTCCGGCGGTGTCCGTGGACACCGCCTGCTCCTCCTCCCTCGTGGCCATGCACATGGCCGCCCAGACGCTGAGGATGGGCGAGTGCTCACTCGCGCTCGTCGGGGGAGTGACCGTCATGGCCACCCCGGAGACCTTCACCGAGTTCAGCCGGCAGCGCGGGCTCGCCCCGGACGGCCGCTGCAAGGCGTTCTCCGGAGAGGCGGACGGCACCGCCTGGTCCGAGGGTGTGGGTGTGCTGGTGCTGGAGCGGTTGTCGGATGCGCGGCGCAATGGGCATCGGGTCCTGGCGGTGGTGCGGGGCAGCGCGGTGAACCAGGACGGTGCGTCCAACGGTCTGACGGCGCCGAACGGGCCTTCGCAGCAGCGGGTGATTCGGGCGGCGTTGGCTGATGCCGGGTTGTCCGGGGCTGAGGTGGATGTGGTGGAGGCGCATGGGACGGGGACGCGTCTGGGTGATCCGATCGAGGCGCAGGCGTTGCTGGCGACGTATGGCCGGGATCGTGGGGTGGGTCGTCCGTTGTGGCTGGGGTCGGTGAAGTCCAATATCGGGCATACCCAGGCGGCGGCGGGTGTGGCTGGTGTGATCAAGATGGTGATGGCGATGCGGTCCGGGGTGTTGCCGCGGACGTTGCATGTGGATGAGCCGTCGCCGCAGGTGGATTGGTCGGCGGGTGCGGTGGAACTGCTCACCGAGCCACGTGCTTGGGAGGCCGAGGGGCGTCCGCGCCGCGCGGGAATCTCCTCGTTCGGTGTCAGCGGCACCAATGCGCACGTGATCATCGAGGAACACGTTGCCGCGCCGGACCCGGCCCAGGAGCCGACCGCGGACGAGGCCCCGTCGAAGCGGGCGGTCTCCGGAGCCGTGCCGTGGCCGCTGGCAGCCCGCACCGGGGATGCCCTGCGGGCCCAGGCCGAGCGCATGCTGGCCCGTCTCGACGAGGACCCGGACCTGGACCTCGCGGACATCGGGTACTCACTGGCGACCACCCGGTCGGTCTTCGACCACCGCGCCGTCCTGTTCGGCAGCAGGCGACCGGAGTTCCTGCGCGGTCTGATGGCGTTGGCGGATGGTGAGGAGGCGCCGGGTCTGGTTCGGGGTGTGGCGGATGCCGGGGGTCGGACGGCGTTCGTGTTCTCGGGTCAGGGGTCGCAGCGTGCCGGTATGGGGCGTGAGTTGTATGAGGCGTTCCCTGTGTTCGCCGAGGCTTTTGATGTGGTGTGTGCGGTGTTGGACGGACGTGTGGGGCGTTCGTTGCGGGATGTTGTGTTTGCGCTGGAGGGCAGTGCGGACGCGGTGTTGTTGGATGCGACGGGGTTTACGCAGCCGGCGTTGTTCGCGGTGCAGGTGGCGTTGTACCGGCTGCTGGAGTCCTGGGGTGTGGTGCCGGATGTGCTGGTGGGGCATTCGGTCGGTGAGTTGGCGGCTGCGCATGTGGCGGGGGTGTGGTCGCTTGAGGATGCCTGTGCGTTGGTGGTGGCTCGTGGTCGGTTGATGCAGGCGTTGCCGTCGGGTGGTGCGATGGTGGCGTTGGAGGCTGGTGAGGCGGAGGTGTTGCCGTTGCTGGCCGGGGTCGGGGGCCGGGTTGGTGTGGCGGCGGTCAATGGTCCGGTGTCGGTGGTGGTGTCGGGTGAGGCCGCGGTGGTGGAGTCGGTGGCGCAGGAGGTGCGTGGCTGGGGCCGGCGGGTTCGCCGTCTGACGGTGAGTCATGCGTTCCACTCGCCGTTGATGGAGCCGATGTTGGGCGAGTTCCGGGAGGTGGCCGAAGGACTCACCTACCACCGACCGCGGATTGCGGTGGTGTCGTCGCTGACGGGTGCGGTGGCCACGGCGGAGGAGCTGTGCGATCCGGGCTACTGGGTGTCTCACGTGCGTCGGCCGGTCCGCTTCCACGACGCGGTACAGGTGTTGGAGGGGCAGGGGGTGGGCCGGTTCGTGGAGATCGGTCCTGACGCCACCTGCACTGTGATGGTCCAGCAGTGCCTGGCCGAGGGTCGGGATGCGGTGTGTGTGCCGTTGTTGGTCAGGGACGCCGACGAGCCGGGTGCGGTGCTGCGGGCGTTGGCCGGTCTGCACACCACCGGTGCCCCGGTGGACTGGTCGGCCCTGTTCGCCGGTACCGGGGCACGTCGGGTCGACCTGCCCACCTACCCCTTCCAGCACAAGCGGTACTGGGTGGACAGCACCAGCGGTGCCCCCGCCCCCGGGGCCACCGGCCACCCGCTGCTCGGACCCGCCGTCGAACTCGCCGACTCCGGCGGGCTGCTGTTCACCGGCAGGCTCTCGGCGGGCACCCACTCGTGGCTGGAGGACCACAAGCCCGGCGGCCGGATTCTGTTCCCCGGCACCGGCATGGTGGAGATGGCCGTACACGCAGGCGAGTCCGTGGGCTGCCCGCGCCTGGAGGAACTCACCCACGAGGCGCCGCTGGTGGTACCACCGCGCTCCGGCGTGCGCGTGCAGTGCACGCTGTCCGCCCCGGACAGTGACGGCACACGGCGATTCAGCCTGCACTCGCGGCCCGAGGGGGCGGACGACGGCCGGCCCTGGACCCGGCACACGACCGGCGTGCTGGCCCCGACCGGCGGGCGCCCGTCCTTCGACCTGTCCGCCTGGCCTCCGGCCGGGGCCGAACAGGTGTCGCTGGACGGCATGTACGAGGAACTCGCGGACCGCGGGCTCGACTACGGGCCCGCCTTCCGAGGCCTGCGCCGGGCCTGGAAGCGTGGCGACGAGGTCTACGCCGAGGTCGCACTGGATCGGCCCGAACAGGCCGGGGCGGAGAACTACGGCCTGCATCCCGCCGTATTCGACGCGGCACTGCACACGATCGGTATCGGTGGCTCCGACGCGGCCGCCCGCGAGGCCGCACTGCCCTTCACCTGGGAACGGGTGGAGCTGTACGCCGTCGGCGCGAGCGCACTGCGGATCCGGGTGCGGCGCTCCGGCACCGGGCACGCGGCGCTGGACATGGCAGACGGGACCGGACGGCCGGTGGCCACCGTCGGCTCGCTGGTGCTGCGCCCGATGTCGGCCCAGGAACCGGACCCGGCCCCCGCCGCCGACTCGCTCTTCCGGACGGAATGGCGCCCGCTGCCGGTCGGCGAGGCCGCGGCCACGGGACGCTGGAGCGTGCTGGGCCAGGACCGTTGGGGCCTGGCCGGCGAGTACGGCGCGCAGGTCGTACCGGACCTGGACGCGGCGGTGGGCAGCGACATCGTGCTGCTGCCCTGCGGAGGCGAGGAACGGCGGCCGGGGGAGGAGGTGCACCGCGTTCTCGGCCTGCTGCAGTCCTGGCTGGCCGACGAGCGGTTCGCCGCCGGGAAGCTGGTCGTCGTCACATGCTGCGCCACCGCCGTCGGCGGAAGTACCGCCGTGGATCTGGCCGGTGCTGCCGTGGGTGGCCTGGTGCGCTCCGCACAGGCGGAGCACCCCGATCGGATCGTGCTCGTCGACCTGGGCGCCGAGGACACGGCCGCCGCCGGAGCCCGACTGCGCGGGCTGTCCACGGCGGTGACCGCGGACGAACCCCATCTGGTGCTGCGAGGCGGAGGCGTCCGGGTGCCGCGGCTGGTCCGGGCGACCGTGTCCGCCACCGGAGCCGGACCGGCCTGGGACCCCGAGGGCACAGTACTGATCACCGGCGCGACAGGTGCACTCGGCAGGCTGGTCGCCCGTCACGTGGTGGCCAGGCACGGTGCCCGGCACCTGCTGCTGGCCGGACGCCGGGGCCCGGCCGCACCCGGCGCCGCCGAACTGCGCGCGGAGCTCACCGGACTGGGAGCCACGGTCTCACTGGTCGCCTGCGACGTCGCCGACCCGGAGGCGACCGCCGCCATGCTGGCGGCAGTGCCCGCCGAGCACCCACTGACCGCGGTGGTGCACACCGCGGGCGTGCTCGACGACGCGGTCGTGTCCTCCCTGACCCCCGAACGAGTGGACCGCGTCCTGCGGCCCAAGGTGGACGCGGCCCTGGTACTGGACCGGCTGACCAGGGACCTGGAACTGTCGGCGTTCGTCCTGTTCTCCTCGGCCGCCGGAGTGCTCGGCGCGCCGGGACAGGGCAGCTACGCCGCCGCCAACGCCTTCCTGGACGCCCTGGCCGCGCGGCGCAGGGCGGCCGGGCTCGCCGCGACCTCTCTCGCCTGGGGCCTGTGGGACACCGGCGGCGACGGAATGGCGGCCGGGCTCGGTGAGGCGGACGTCCGGCGCATCGCGACCGGCGGCATCGGCGCGCTGACCCCCGAGGAGGGGCTGGCCCTCCTCGACAGCGCGCTCGGCACGGACGAGCCCGTTCTGCTGCCCATGCGCCTCGACACGGACGCCTACGCCGCCGGCGAGGCCGACGACGTACCGGCGCCGCTGCGCGACCTGGTGCGCCCGGCACCGCGCAGGGCCGCCCAGGACACCCCCGAGGACTCGGTCGGCGCCCTGCGGGACCGCCTCGCCCAGGCGCCGCCGCACAAGCGGCTGCCGATGCTGCTCGACCTCGTGCGGACGCACGCGGCCTCCCTGCTGGGACACGAGGGGCGCGAAGCCGTCGAGCCGGACCGCGCGTTCAGCGAGCTCGGCTTCGACTCGCTGGCCGCGGTCGGGTTCCGCAACAAGCTCACCCTGGTCACCGGGTTGCGGCTGCCGGCGAGTCTGATCTTCGACCACCCCAGCCCGCGGGCCCTCGCCGCCCACCTGCACGCGGAACTGGCGCCCGAGCCGGAGGACACCGGAGCGGGCGGGGACGACGGGCGCACGCCGACCGACAAGGAGATCCGCCGGATCCTGGCCGCCGTACCGCCGGCCAGGCTGCGCGACAGCGGGCTGCTGGACGCCCTGCGCGCGTTCGCCGATGCCGAGGCAGGGGAGCAGACCCCGGCGCCGGAGGCGAACGGCGCCATCGACGAGATCGACACGATGAGCGCCGAGGACCTCATCGCCAGGGCGATGGGAGGCGAGTAAGAGGGCACACACGCGTCCCGGTGAGGCAGGGGCGGCACCAGCCCCTATGGGCCCCTTAGGGGTTGGTGCCGGTGCCCTTCGCTGGCTAGACATGGTGACGCGGTACGGCCGACGGGAGGGAACGGGATGGCGGTCGCGGCGACAGCCAAGGGGTGGCTGCCCTTCGGGGAGTTCCGGACGTGGTACCGGGTGACCGGCCAACCCGGCAGGGGGAGGCCGGCCGTCGTCGCCGTGCACGGCGGCCCCGGCAGCACCCACGACTACCTGCTGAGCCTGTGCACCCTGGCACATGAGGGCTGGCCGGTGGTCCACTACGACCAGCTCGGCAACGGCGGCTCCAGCCATCTGCCTGACCGTGGCGCGGACTTCTGGACCGTCGAGCTGTTCCTGGCCGAGTTGGAGAACCTGCTGCGGGGCTTGGGCGTCGCCGACGACTATGTGCTGTTCGGCCAGTCCTGGGGCGGGATGCTGGCTGCCCGGCACGCCGCCTCACGCCCGCCCGGCCTGCGCGGACTGGTCATCGCCAACGCGCCCGCCTCGTACGTGCTGTGGCGCGCCGAGATGGAGAGGCTGCGGGCCGACCTGCCGCCAGAGGTCGACGCGACACTGCGCCGCCACGAGGCGGCGGGAACGACCGACAC
This sequence comes from Streptomyces sp. NPDC057486, assembly GCF_042802415.1. Lineage (NCBI taxonomy): Bacteria > Bacillati > Actinomycetota > Actinomycetes > Kitasatosporales > Streptomycetaceae > Streptomyces > Streptomyces sp. NPDC057486. The sequence goes on from NZ_JBHVEE010000087.1 coordinate 19,778, forward strand.
CGAGGAGTACTTCCGGGCCATGCGGGTCTTCTACGACCGGCACGTGTGCCGGATCGTGCCCTGGCCGCGCGACTACCAGGCGTCGTTCATGGAGACGGCCGGCAACCCCACTGTCTACTCGATGATGAACGGGCCGAGCGAGTTCCATGTCACCGGAACACTGAAGGACTGGTCGGTCGAGGAGTTCCTGCCCGACATCGAGGTGCCGACCCTGATCGTCTCGGGGCGGTACGACGAGGCCACGCCCGCGACGGTCAGGCCCTACCACGAACTCGTCCGCCAAGCGCGCTGGGAACTGTTCGAGGAGTCCAGCCACATGCCGCACCTGGAGGAACCGGAGCGCTTCCGGGCCGTCCTGGTCGAGTACTTGAGGAGCCTCGGCACCGCCGAGCAGGAAGGGCAGTGACACATGGAGAGCGCGACGCGACCGGGCACCGCGATGGTGTTTCCCGGCATGGGGCCGACACGGTTCGCGGACGTCGGAAAGTTCATGCTGCTCAACCCCTACGCGCGCCGACTGGTCGCGGCTGCCGACGCGCGGCTCGGCTATTCCCTGGTCGACCGGTTCCGTGAGACGCCGGGGGACTACTCGGCGTACGCCCAGGCGGCGTTCCTGGTGAACTGCCTCGCCCTGGCCGAGTGGGCGGAGCGGGAACTGGGGGTCGCACCCGAGGTGTGCACCGGGGCCAGCTTCGGGGCGAAGACGGCGATCGCCCACACGGGAGCCCTGCCCTTCGAGGACGCGGTGTGGATGACCGCTCGGCTGGCGCGCTGCATGGAGGAGTACTTCGCCACCGAGCACCGGGACGTGGTGACGTGCTCCTTCGTGCGGACCCCGGGCGAGCAGGTGAGCGAGGCGCTGGAGGAACTGCGCGGCCGGGGCGAGTGGTGCGACGTCTCCTGCCACATCGACCACGACTTCTACATGGTGACCCTGCGCGAGCGGAACGTGGACTGGCTGGACCGGAAGGTACGGGCCATGGGGGGCCTCACCCTCTACACCATGCGACCCCCGATGCACTCGCCCGCCTTCGGCGAGCTGAGGCGCAGGGCCGAGGAGGAGGTGCTGGCCGAGCTGGACTTCGCCGATCCGGCCCTGCCCCTGGTGACCGACCAGGACGGCACATTGGTGCGCTCCGCCGACGACGTGCGCACCATGCTTCTGGACGGCTTCGTCCGGCCGCTGCGCTGGCCGACCGTCGTGGCCTCGCTGCGCGAACTGGGCGTGGGCACGGTGTGCGTGGCCGGCCCGGACAGCCTGTTCTCCAGGGTGGCGTGCACAAAGGAGAACTTCGAGGTCGTCGCCGCGGGGCCGCAGCTCGCGCTGCGGCCGCGGCGCCGGGCGGCCGTTCAGTGACGGCTCAGTCCGCTGACTGGAGGGACCCTTCCAAGGCCCGCCACAGCGACCCCGCGGTCTCGAAGGTCTCCAGTGTCAGCGCGTCCTCCGCGAACCTGATCCCGTAGGAGCCCTCCAGCACGGAGAGCAACTCCACCATGGAAAGCGAGTCGAGACCGTAATCGCGAAGAACGGTCTCCATTTCCAGCTCTTCCTCGCCCGGCAGGAAGGGAAGGTGCTTCCGCAGAATCTCCTCGTACGAGTTGTCCCACATTTCAGCTCCATGAATCACGAGCCGCCGCGCGGAATGCGAAGCCGGATTGCTCGGCTCAGCAACGTACCGGCGAGGTCAAGGACAGTTCGACCCGAACCGACCCCTAAAACACCCTCACCGCAGCGGAGAACGAGGATATGGACACGGACACCGGGCCCGCACTGCACGCGCGTTTCCTGCGAGGGCTCGAGCGCTCCCCGGACGCCCCGGCGTTCGAGGTCGGGACCGAGGCCCCGACCTACGCGCAGACGCACCGCCGGGCCCTGCTGTGGGCCGGAGCGCTGGTACGGGCAGGGGCTCGCACCGTAGGGGTGCTCGCCGGCAAGGGAACCACCGCCTACACCGGCATCCTGGCCGCGCTGTACGCCGGCGCCGCGGTGGTGCCGCTGCGGCCCGACTTCCCTCAGGACCGCACCCGCCGGATGCTCGACGCCTCCGAAGCCACCGCCGTGGTGGCCGACCGGGCGGGGGCGGAGGCACTGCCCGCACTGACAGCCGGCCGCGCCCCCGTCGACGTCCTCGCCCCCGAGGGCGGCCCCGGGACGCTCGTGCCGGAACCGGGCCACGCCCTGGCCCGGCCGCGGTCGGTGGGGCCGGGGGACCCGGCCTTCCTGCTGTTCACGTCGGGGTCGACCGGACGACCCAAGGGCGTGGTCGTCACTCACGGCGGCACCGACCACTACTTCCGGCTGCTGGACGAGCGCTACGACTTCGGCCCCGGCGACGCCTTCTCACAGACCTTCGACCTCAACTTCGACTGCGCGTTGTTCGACATGTTCTGCGCCTGGGGCGCCGGCGCACGGCTGGTGGCCGTGCCCGCGCCGGCCTACCGCGACCTGCCCACCTTCCTCGCCGAGCGCCGCATCACCGTGTGGTTCTCCACTCCCAGCGCCATCGGCCTGGTCCGCAGGACGGGCCGGCTCGGTGCCGCCTCCATACCCGCCCTGCGCTGGAGCTTCTTCGCCGGCGAGGCGCTGCAGTGCGGCGACGCCGCGGACTGGGAGCGCGCCGCGCCCGCCTCGGCGCTGGAGAACCTGTACGGGCCGACGGAGCTGACCGTCACCGTGACCGCGCACCGCTGGTCCGCGGACGTCTCGCCCCGCCGGGCCGTCAACGGCGTGGTGCCCGTCGGGGCCCCGCACCCGGGCCACGAACTGCTGCTCCTGGACGGGGACGGGCGCCCCGCGGCCGACGAGGGGGAGCTGTGCGTGACCGGCCCGCAGCTCACCCCCGGCTACCTGGACCCGGACGACGGGCGGGACCGCTTCCTGCACCACGACGCCCTGGTCTGGTACCGCACCGGCGACCGGGTGCGGCGGCTGGAGGACGGGGAACTGCTCTACCTGGGAAGGCTGGACACGCAGGTCCAGGTGCACGGCTGGCGGGTCGAGCTCGCCGAGGTCGACCACGCCCTTCGGGCCTGCCCCGGTGTGGAGGAGGCCGCGACGGTGGGCGTCGCGACGGACTCGGGCACCGAGCTCTTCGCCTTCTACACAGGCACCCCTACGCCTCCGGCGGAGCTCGCCCGCGGCCTGCGCCGGACCCTCCCGGAAGGGGTGGTACCCCGTCACTACCGGCATCTGGACGTGCTTCCCCTCAACCCCAACCGGAAGGTCGACAGGTCCGCGCTCACCGCCCGGGCCGGGGAACTCCTCGCCCGTCACGGACGGGCCGTTCCGGAAGCGTCCGCACATTAGAGGCCGTTAGGGGTGGGGCTCCGGGTTCGCGGTGCTGTAGTTTCCGGACCGCCGAGGAAAACGGGCGGGGAAAACACAGGGAAGGATTCTCGGCCGGTGATTTTCGGCGGATCGACAAAGCGGATCGACATATGGGCGCAGACATTCGCCAGGCAGGCTGGAGCGCGGCAATGGACGTGGTGAACGTACCTCGGCAGGATCAGCTCATTCACGCACTGCTGGACGACGCGGTCGCCGAATTCCCGTTGTCTCCGGCGGTGCGGGACGACGACGGGGTCTGGGACTACGACACTTTGGCCGAGTACAGCCACGCCGTGGAGGCGTGGCTGCGGGCCGAGGGAGTGCGCCCCGGCGACCGGGTGGTGGTGCAACTGCCGACCACCCGCGAACTGGTCGCCCTCTTCTACGGCGTCTCCCGCCGGGGTGCCATCTTCGTTCCGCTCAACCCCGCGATGAAGGCCTTCCACCTGAGCTCGGTCGTGGAGAACGCCGAACCCCGGCTGGTGGTCGCCTCCGACGAGGCCGTCGGGACGGTGCGGTCCGCCGCCGCAGTCCCCGTGCATGGCTTCGGCTCCGTGTGGAGCGAGGTGGAGGGCTTCCGCGCCCGGGACGCCCGCGCGGAGCCGGCCGGGACCGGCCCCGAGGACGTCGCGGTCCTCGTCTACACGTCCGGCAGCACCGCCGCCCCCAAGGGCGTGATCGGACCGCACGGCCGGGTCACCTTCGCGGCGGCGGCCATCAACGCCGAACTCGGCTACCGGCAGGACGACGTCGTCTTCTGCCGTTTCCCGATGTCCTGGGACTACGGCCTGTACAAGGTGCTGTTGTCCTGCCTGGGACGCTCCGAGATAGTCCTCGCCGGCGGTGAGTCCGACCTGGTCCTGTTGCGCCGCATGCACGAGGTCGGTGCCACAGTAGTGCCGATCGTCCCGTCACTGGCCACGATGATCGCCACCCTCGCCGAGCGCGACCCGGAACACACCGCCCCGGTGAGGTTGTTCACCAACACCGGTGCCGCTCTTCCCCAGGCCACAATCGACAAGCTGCGCGCGGCCTTCCCCGGGGCCCGGATCGTCCGCCAGTTCGGCCAGACCGAGTGCAAGCGGGTCTCCGTCATGCCGCCGGACGAGGAGCATCAGCGCCCCGACTCGGTCGGCCGCCCGCTGCCCGGCACCCGAGTGCTGATCCTGGACGAGGAGGGACGGGAGCTGCCGGTCGGCGAGTCCGGCGAGATCGTGGTGACCGGCCCGCATGTGATGCTCGGCTACTGGCGCGCGCCCGAGCTGACCGCGCGCACCTTCCGTCCCGGTCCGGACGGTGAACCGCGCCTGCACACCGGGGACTTCGGCCGGCTCGACGAGGACGGCTACCTGTACTTCGAGGGCCGGCGCGACGACATGTTCAAGCGCAGGGGCATCCGGATGAGCACCCTGGAGATCGAGGCCGCCGCCATGGACATCCCCGGAGTCCGCGCGGCTGGAGCCATACCACCCAGCGGAGACCGTGACCTCGCCCTCTGCGTGGAGACCGATCTCCCGCCGCACACCGTGCTGAAGGAACTCGCCAAGCGCCTGGAGCCCGCGAAGGTACCCGTCGTCTGCCGCGTGGTCGACACCTTTCCGCTCACCGCGCACGGCAAGAACGCCGTCAGGGAACTTCTCCCGCTTCTGGAAGGTACCGAGGGTTGAGCACGCACGCCGAACTGGCCGAGCGCTACGGAACCCCGCTCTACGTCTACGACCTGGACCGGGTGGACGCCGCCCGCGGGGATCTGTTCGAGGCGCTGCCCGAGGGGTTCGATCTCTACTACGCGCTCAAGGCGAATCCCCATCCCGAGCTGACCCGCGCGCTGCGCGAGGGTCCCGGCCGGCCCTGCCGGGCGGAGATCAGCTCCGTCGGGGAACTGTCCGTCGCGCTCGCCGCCGGGCACCCGGCGGACGAGTGCCTCTACACGGGCCCGGGCAAGACCGACACCGAACTGGACCACGCGCTGGCCGCCGGAGTCCGCCTGTTCTCGGTCGAGTCCCCCGGCGACCTGCGCCGCATCGGCGCGCATGCCACCCGGTACGGCGTCACTGTCCGCTGCCTGCTGCGCGTCAACGGCGCGACCGGAAGCGCGAACACCAGCATCAGGATGACCGGCCGACCGTCCCAGTTCGGCATCGACAGCGAGACCCTGCCCGGCTTGATGCCGGACCTGCTCGCCGTCCCCGGCACCCAGATCGTTGGCGCTCACCTGTTCACCATGAGCAACGCCAAGGACGAGTCCGGGCTGATCGCCGAGCTGGCGCACGCCGTCGACCTCGCGACGCGGCTGGAACACGAGGCCGGGATGCCCCTGGAATACCTCGACATCGGAGGCGGCTTCGCCTCCCCGTACGCAGTGCCGGGCCGGCGGGCGGTGTACGGAAGGCTCAGGGCCGAGCTGGAGCGGCTGCTCGACGAACGGCTGCCGCGCTGGCGCCACGGTGCCCCGAGGCTCGCCTGCGAGTCGGGCCGGTACCTGGTGGGGGACAGCGGAACCTTGCTGACCCGTGTGGTCAACATCAAGGAGAGCAGGGGCAGTACCTTCGTCATCCTGGACACCGGGATCAACGCCGTGGGAGGGCTCTCCGGTCTCGGCCGGCTGCTGCCGGCCGCGGTGGGCGTCGAGGGCCCGGTGGGCGACCTGACGGCGAGCCTGGTAGGCCCGCTGTGTACCCCCGGCGACACCCTGGGACGCGACATACCGCTGCCCTCCCTGGAGCCCGGTGACGTCGTCGCTGTGCCCAACGCCGGTGCGTACGGGGTCACGGCCAGCCTGATGGGCTTCCTCAGCCGGCCCGTGCCCACCGAGGTGGTGCTCCGCGGCGGCGAGGTGGTGTCGGTGTCCCGGCTGGAACCGCGCCGGGTCCACGAGCCGGTGAAAGCGGCACTCGGGTGACCGGCTCGCACAGCCTGGACCACCGCAGCCCCGTGCCACCGACGGCACGGGGCGACCGGCACGATCGGACCGTGATCGTCAGCAGCCTGGCATCCGACTCGCACACCTGGAACCTGGTCTTCCTGCAACTGCTCATCGAGGAACTCGGCTACGACGTCGTGAACCTGGGCGCCTGCGTGCCCGACGAACTGCTGCTGTCCGAGACCCTCGGCCGGCAGCCCCTCATGGTGGTCATCAGCAGCATCAACGGGCACGGCTACCAGGACGGGATGCGGGTCATCGGCAGGCTGCGCGGCCACCCCGAGCTGCGCGACGTCCCCGTCGTCATCGGCGGCAAGCTGGGCGTCGTCGGCGAGGCGAGCCGCCGGTACGTCGACGACCTGCTGAAGGCCGGCTTCGACGCGGTCTTCGACGACGGTGCGGACAACATCGCCTTGTTCCGCACCTTCGCCGCCTCGCTGTCCGGGAGGACGGGCTGTGAATCTGGGTGAGTTCGTACGCGGGTGCCACCGACGGGGCGCGCTGGTGGTGCAGCCGCGGATGGGGTACTCCGACCCGGCTCTGATGCGCTCGGGGCTGCTCGCCACCCGGGGCGCCGATGCCACCACGGTCGGCACCATCACCCTCGACAGTTACACGAGGGTCGGCGACCTGGAGTCCGTGGGGCGCGCGCTGCGCGAGGGCATCGGCCTCAACGGCTACCCCCTGGTCAACCACGAGCCGTCGACCACCCGCCGGGTCCTCGAGGGACTGCGGCCGGAGGAGTTCCCCGTCCAGGTCCGCCACGGCTCCGCCCGGCCGCAGGCCATCGTCGCGGCCCTCACCGCCGCGGGACTGCACGCCACGGAGGGCGGCCCGGTCTCCTACTGCCTGCCGTACGGCCGCACCCCGCTGGAGGAGTCCGTCCACAACTGGGCCCGCTCCTGCGAACTGCTGCTGGAGCGCTGCGACTTCGGTGTGGAGCCCCACCTGGAGACCTTCGGCGGCTGCATGATGGGCCAGCTGTGTCCCCCCAGTCTGCTCGTCGCGCTCAGCGTCCTGGAGGCGCTGTTCTTCCATCAGTACGGGCTTCGCAGCATCTCCGTCAGCTACGCCCAGCAGACCAGTCCGGATCAGGACCGGGAGGCCGTCGCGGCCCTGCGTGCCCTCTGCGCGGAGTCGCTGCCCCCGACGGTGGACTGGCATGTCGTCGTCTACACCTACATGGGCCTGTACCCGAGGACGGCCGAGGGTGCCTTCGCCCTGCTCGCGCAGGCGGCCCGGCTTGCGGTGGACACCGGCTCCGAGCGGCTCGTCGTCAAGACCGCCGCCGAGTCCCACCGTATCCCCGTGGTCGCCGAGAACGTGGCCGCGCTGGAGCACGCCGCCGCCGCGGCCCGCGCCACCACGCCCCCGGCCGTCCCGCCGGCCGGCACCGACAGCCAGACCTACCGCGAGGCCCGCGCGCTGATCGACGCCGTGCTCGACTGTCACCCCGACATCGGGCGGGCCCTGGTCCAGGCGTTCGGCCGGGGCATCCTCGACATCCCCTACTGCGTCCACCCCGACAACGCCGGACGCAGCCGCAGCCGCATCGACACCGACGGACGGCTGGGCTGGGCCGCCATCGGCTCCCTGCCCCTGGCCGGCGTCACCGAGGGGCGCCGCGCCCGGCCGGTCGGGTCCACCGAACTGATGCAGGCGCTCTCCCACGTCCAGAACAAGTTCGACGCGGAGGCGCTGGAGAACCGCGCCCGCCGCCCGGTGAACGCCCGCGGGCGCACGGTCCCCGAGGAGGAGCCGGTATGACGACCGGTACCGAAGTCCGCCCCTACCCCTTCGAGATGCACGAGATCGGCATCTCGCCCCTGTACGCGCGACTGCGGGCGGAGGAGCCGCTGAGCCGGGTCAAGCTGCCCTTCGGGGAACCCGCCTGGCTCGCCACCCGGCACGCTGACGTCAAGCTCGTGATGACGGACCCACGGTTCAGCCGTGCCGTGGCCCAGGGCCTCGACCAGCCGCGGATGCGCAGGGAACTGACCGGCGACGGCATCATGGGCATGGACCCGCCGGACCACACCAGGCTGCGCCGGCTCGCCGGCAAGGCGTTCACCGCGCGCCGCGTCGAGCAACTGCGCTCGTCCATCGGGGAACTGAGCCATCGGCTGATCGACGGGATGACGGCCGCCGGGCGGCCCGCCGACCTCGTCGAGGGCTTCGCCAGGCCGCTTCCCGTCACCGTCATCTGCGACCTGCTCGGGGTGCCCTTCGAGGACCACCACATCTTCCGTGAGTGGACCGAGGGGCTGACCGACGACTCCACCGCCAAGGGCGACGTGCTGTACGAGGTCGGCGGCAAGCTCGAGGAGTACATGGCGGGCCTGGTCGCCCAGCGCCGGGAGGAGCCCACCGACGACCTGCTCGGCGCGCTCGTCTACGCCCGGGACAACGGCGACAGGCTCACCGAGGACGAGCTGATCTCCATCGCCGGGGCCGGCCTCCTCACCGGCGGCGTGGAGACGGTCTCCTCCGCCCTGCCCAGCTTCGTCTTCACCCTGCTGACCCACCCCGACCAGCTCGAACTGCTCCGCAGCGAACCGGAGTTGCTGCCCAGCGCCGTCGACGAGCTGATGCGATACGTGCCCATCAACACCGCCGCCATGTTTGCCCGGTACGCCCTGGAGGACGTGTCCCTCGGGGGCACCGTGGTACGGGCCGGCGACCCCGTACTGCCCGCGCTGCACGCGGCCAACCGCGACCCCGAGGTCTTCGAGGACCCCGAGCGCCTCGACATCACCCGCAGTCACAACCCTCATGTGGCGTTCGGGCACGGCCCGCACCACTGCATCGGCGCCCAGCTCGCCCGGCTCGAACTCCAGGAGACGCTGAAGGCCCTCCTCGAACGCTTTCCGGAGCTGCGGTTCGCCGACGGCCCGGAGGGCGTGGAGTGGAAGTACGGGGTGATCGTGCGCGGCCCGTCCCGGCTCCGCCTCGCCTGGTGAGCCACCGGCTCCCGGACACCCGAGGCGGCCACGAGGCGCCCCCGAACACCTGACGGCGACCATGACCCCCGGACGTGCACGCCGGCCCATCTGCCTGCCAGACCAGTGGAGAGCGGAAATGAGCGAGACTCACATCTCTTCGGCCCAGGACGCCACGGCGTCGCGGGAAGCAACAGACCAGGAATCGGCTCTCGCACGTCTGCTGGCGGAACTGGGACCCGACGAGCAGGACCGGTTCCTGCTCGGCTTCGTGCACGATCGCACCATCGCCGTGCTCCGCGATGTCCTCCCCGACGCACCGCAGGCGGTGGACCCCGGCACCGCCTTCCGCGACCTGGGGTTCGACTCCCTGGCCGCCGTCGCCCTGCACACACGGCTGACCGCCGACACCGGCCTGCCGCTGCCCGTCACCCTCGCCTTCGACCACCCCACGCCCGCAGCGGTGGCCCGCAGACTGAGGGCCGACATCCTCGGAGAGGACACCGGGGAGCCCGCCGCCACCGGAACGACGCCGGCCGACGACGAACCGGTGGCCGTCATCGGCATCGGCTGCCGCTACCCGGGCGGCGTCGGCTCGCCCGAGGACCTGTGGCGGCTCGTCGAGGGCGGCGGCCACGTCCTCTCCCCGTTCCCCACCGACCGCGGCTGGAACCTCGACGCGCTGTACTCACCGGACCCCGACACCCCGGGCACCAGCTATGTGCGCGTCGGCGGCTTCCTCCCGGACGCCGCCGAGTTCGACGCGGACTTCTTCGGCATCGGCCCGCGCGAGGCGTCCGCGATGGACCCGCAGCAGCGGCTGGTGCTGGAGACCTCCTGGGAGGCCCTGGAACGGGCGGGTATCAGCCCCGCCTCGCTGCGCGCCACACCCACCGGCGTGTTCGTCGGTGCCGAGGCGCAGGAGTACGGGCCGCGGCTGCACGAGGCACCCGCGGGCCTGGACGGTTACCTGCTCACGGGCAACGCTCCCAGCGTCGTTTCCGGCCGGGTCGCCTACACGCTCGGCGTCGAGGGTCCCACGCTCACCGTCGACACCGCCTGCTCCGGCTCTTTGGTGGCCCTCCACCTGGCCGTGCAGTCGCTGCGCCGCGGCGAGTGCCCGCTGGCGCTGGCCGGCGGCGTCGCCGTGATGGGGGGTCCCGGTACTTTCACCGCGTTCAGCCGGCAGCGCGGGCTGGCTCCCGACGGGCGCTGCAAGGCCTTCGCCGCGGCCGCCGACGGCACCGGGTTCGCGGAAGGGGCGGGCATCCTCGTCCTGGAACGGCTCTCCGACGCCCTGCGCAACGGGCACCGCGTCCTCGCCGTGATACGCGGTTCCGCGATCAACCAGGACGGCGCCTCCAACGGTCTGACCGCGCCGAACGGCCCCTCCCAGCAGCGCGTCATCCGACGGGCGCTGGCCGACGCCGGCCTCACCCCCGACCAGGTCGACGCGGTGGAGGCGCACGGCACCGGAACACGGCTGGGCGACCCGATCGAGGCCCAGGCCGTCCTGGCCGTCTACGGCCAGGAGCGGTCCGAGGACTCCCCGCTGTGGTTGGGGTCCGTCAAGTCGAACATCGGGCACACCCAGGCGGCGGCGGGTGTCGCGGGCGTCATCAAGATGGTCATGGCGATGCGGCACGAGGTGCTGCCCCGGACCCTGCACGTCGACGAACCGTCACCCCACGTGGACTGGTCGGCGGGCGCGGTGGAACTGCTCACCGAGCCGCGCCCCTGGGAGGCCGACGGGCGCCCGCGCCGGGCGGGCGTCTCCTCCTTCGGAGTCAGCGGAACCAACGCCCACCTGATCCTCGAACAGGTCCCGGCCACGGCACCGGCCGACGACACGGACCACGCGCCCGCCGCCACCCCGACGGCCGTGGCCATCCCTGTCACGGCGAAGAACGAGATGGCCCTGCGCGCCCAGGCCCGCCGACTGAGCACCCTGGTACGGGACGGCGCGACCCCCGCCGACCTCGGGCGGTCCCTCGCCATCACCCGGGCCCCCCTGGAGCAGCGCGCCGTCGTCGTCGCCGCGGACGCCGAGGAGGCCCTGCGCGGACTGGAACTCCTCGCCGACGGGGACACCGGCCCCGGCACGGTCACCGGCACCGCGACCGGAGGCCGGCTGGCTTTCCTCTTCACCGGGCAGGGCGCCCAGCGCCTCGCCATGGGCCGGGAACTCCACCGCGCCCACCCCGTCTTCGCCGAGGCCTTCGCCGAGGCCGCCGCCCACCTCGACGTCCAGCTCGAACAGCCTTTGACGGACGTCCTGTTCGGAACCGACCAGGCCCTGCTCGACCGCACCGAGTACGCCCAGCCCGCGCTCTTCGCGGTGGAGGTGGCGCTGTTCCGGCTGTTGGAGTCCTGGGGCGTGACGCCCGACCTGCTGCTCGGTCATTCCATCGGCGAGCTCGCCGCCGCCCATGTCGCGGGTGTGTGGTCCCTGGAGGACGCCTGCACACTGGTGGCGGCCCGCGGTCGGCTGATGCAGGCGCTGCCCGCGGGCGGAGCCATGCTCGCGGTGCGGGCCGGGGAGGAAGAGGTCCTGCCGCTGCTCGGTGACGGACTGGACATCGCCGCCGTCAACGGGCCCTCATCCGTGGTCGTCTCCGGTGACGAGGGAGCGGTGGCCGCCCTCGACCGGAAACTGACGGACCGGGGCCGCGGGACGCAGCGGCTGCGGGTCTCGCACGCCTTCCACTCGGCGCTGATGGAGCCGATGCTCGACGAGTTCCGCCGGGTCCTGCAGGTCGTGGAGTACCACGAGCCCCGCATCCCGGTCGTCTCCAACCTGACCGGCCGTCCCGCCGGACCACGGGAGATGTGCGAGCCCGACTACTGGGTCCGCCAGGTCCGCGGGACCGTCCGCTTCGCCGACGGGCTACGTGCCCTGGCCCAGGCCGGTGCCACCACCTGCCTGGAACTGGGACCCGACCCGGTGCTGTCCGCGTTGGCCGCCGACTGCCTGCCCGGCCACGACCTGGTGTGCGGCCCCACGCTGCGCCGGGACTCCGCGGAGGAACACACCCTGCTCTCCGCCCTGGGAACGGCGTACACCCGGGGCGCCACGGTCGACTGGCACGCCTACTGGGCCGAACACGGCGGACGCATCATCGACCTGCCCACCTACCCCTTCCAGCGTCGGCGCTTCTGGCTCGACGCCCCCCGCGGACACGACGACCCCACGGGACTGGGCCAGACCGCGTCGGGGCACCCGCTGCTCGCCGCCGTCGTCCGCCGCGCGGACGACGACGGGATCGTGCTCACCGGCCGCATCGCCCTCAACTCGCAGCCCTGGCTGGCCGACCACACCGTCTCCGGAACTGTGCTGCTGCCCGCCACCGCCTTCGTGGACATGGCCCTGCACGCGGCCGGACACACCGACTGCACGGTCGTCGAGGAACTCACCCTCCACACCCCCCTGGTGCTGCCGCGGACGGGCGGTGTCGTCCTCCAGGCCGTCGTCGGCGTCCCCGACGGGGCCGGAAGCCGCCCCGTGGACTTCTACGCACGCCCCGAGGGCGACACCCGGGCCGCCGTGTGGACCCGCCATGCGACCGGCACCCTGACCGCCGACGCGGCCGGGCCCGTACTGCCGCGCCGGTCCGCCGGCCACACCGAGACCGGTGGACTGCCCGGTCCCGGCCGGCCACCGAAGGGCGCCCGCCCCGTCGACATCGACGGCCTGTACGAGAAGCTGGCCGACCAGGGCTACGGCTACGGCCCGGCCTTCCACGGGCTCAAAGCCGTCTGGCGGCACGGCACCGACGTCTACGCGCACGTCGTGCTCCCCGAGGAAGCGGTCCCCGACGCCTCCGCCTTCGGTATCCACCCCGCGCTACTCGATGCCGTCCTGCACGCCACGGACTTCGCCGAGGGCGAGGCACGCGAGCCGGAGCAGATCCGCCTCCCCTTCGCCTGGACCGGGATCCGCTCGCACGCCGCGGGCTCCCGCGAGGTGCACGCCCGCATCACCTCGCTCCCGTCCGGCGGGGTCTCGCTGCTGTTGACCGACCCGGCCGGTACACCGGTGGCCTCGGCCGAGTCCTTCCGCACCCGGCCCGTGGCGCCCGGCGCGCTCACCGCCCCCGCGGACGACCCGCTGCACACCGTCCGTTGGTTCCCCGCCGCCCCCTCCACGGCCGCCGACGGCGAGCGCCCGGCGCTGATCGGGCCCGACCCCCTCGGCCTCGACGCCGATCCCCACCCGGACCTGGAGTCCCTGGCGGCCTCGCGAGTGCCCGGCATCGTGCTGCTGCCCGTCGCCGCCACTCCCGGCACCGGCCCCTCCGGGGTGCCGGACGCGGTGCGGGAGGTGTCCCTCCGGGTCCTCGACACGCTCCGGCAGTGGCTCGCCGACGAACGGTTCGCCGACTCCAGGCTGGTGGTCGTCACCCGCAGCGCCGAAGCGGCCACGCCCGCCGGCCTGGCCGCGGCCCCCGTGCACGGCCTGGTGCGCTCTGCGCAGACGGAGCACCCGGGCCGGATCGTCCTGCTCGACCTCGACGACGCCCCCCTGTCGTCACGCGCCCTGCACGCCGCCCTCGGCACCGGAGAGCCCGAACTCCGCAGTCGCGGCGGCGCCCTGCTCGCACCGCGGCTCACCCGGTACGCCCAGGACCCGGCCCAGGACCCCGCCGAGGGCCCGGCCGCCTGGAACCCGGACGGCACCGTGCTGGTCACCGGCGGCCTCGGTGGACTCGGGGCGCTCGTGGCCCGGCACCTGGTGACCGCGCACGGCGTCCGCCACCTGCTGCTGCTGGGCCGGCGCGGCACGGACACCCCAGGCGCAGGACCGCTCACCGACGAACTGCGGGAACTGGGCGCCACGGTGGACGTCAGAGGCTGTGACGTCGCCGACCGTGCGGCACTGGCCGCCGTACTGGACGGGATACCGGCCGAGCGCCCGCTGACCGCCGTGGTGCACACCGCTGGTGTGCTCGACGACGCGTTGACCGGCGCGCTCACCGCGGACCGGCTGGAGACCGTCATGCGTCCCAAGGTCGACGGCGCGTGGAACCTCCACGAGCTGACCCGGGACTTGGACCCAGCCGCTTTCGTCCTCTTCTCCTCCTCCGCCGGTCTCGTCGACGGTGCCGGACAGGGCAACTACGCCGCCGCCAACGTCTTCCTGGACGCTTTGGCCGCCCACCGGGCCTCGCTCGGCCTGCCCGCGCTCTCCCTCGCCTGGGGGCTGTGGTCCGGCGGCACCGGCATGGGCGGCCGCCTGGAGGAGGCCGGACGGCGCCGCATCGACCGCCTGGGGCTCGCCCCGCTGACCGTCGAGGAGAGCCTCGCCGCCCTCGACGCCGCTCTCCGTACCCGAGAACCGGCCCTGGTACCGGTCCGGGTCGATCCCGCCGCCCTGCGGGCCCGCGCCGACGGAGTGCCCGGCCTGCTGCGGGACCTCGCCCCGGCACCGGCCCGCCACCCGGCCGGAACGCGGACCGCCCCCGGCGGACTCCCGCCGGTGTGGCCCCCGGCGGAACTGACCGGACCCCACCGAGAGCGGGCCGTCACGGAACTGGTGCGCACCCAGGTCGGCAAGGTCCTCGGACACACCGACCAGGACACCGTCAACCCCCGGCGGCCCTTCACCGACCTCGGCTTCGACTCCCTGGCCGCCGTCGACCTGCGCAACGCGCTCAACACGATCACCGGGCTGCGGCTGCCCGCCACGCTCGTCTTCGACCACCCGACACCGCAGCACCTGGCCGACCACATCCTGCGACTGCTCGCCGACCGGCCGGAGGACGAACGGCCCGCGGCCCCGGCACCCGCCGGGCCCGCCGTGGAGGACGAACCCATCGCCATCGTCGGCATGGCCTGCCGCTATCCCGGCGGAGTCACCTCCCCCGAGGACCTGTGGCGGCTGCTCGCCGACGGAACCGACGCCGTCGGAGGGTTCCCCACCGACCGCGGCTGGGACCTCGACGCCGTCTACGACCCCGAACCCGGCACACCGGGCAGGAGCTACGCCCGCGAGGGCGGGTTCCTGTACGACGCGGCCGAGTTCGACGCGGAGTTCTTCGAGATCGGCCCGCGCGAGGCGCAGGCCATGGACCCGCAGCAGCGGCTGCTGCTGGAGGTCTCCTGGGAGGCGCTGGAGCGGGCCGGCATCGATCCGCGCTCGCTGCGCGGCAGCGGCACCGGTGTGTTCGCCGGTGTCATGTACCACGACTGGGGCACCAGGCTCGGCACCGTGCCCGAGGACATGGCCGGCTACCTCGGTAACGGAAGCCTCGCCAGTGTCGTCTCCGGCCGGGTCGCCTACGCGCTCGGTCTTCAGGGTCCTGCGGTCACGGTGGACACCGCCTGCTCGTCCTCGCTGGTCGCCCTGCACTGGGCGGTCCAGTCGCTGCGTCGCGGCGAGTGCGAGCTGGCACTGGCCGGCGGCGTGACGGTGATGTCCACCCCCGACACGTTCATCGACTTCAGCAGGCAGCGCGGGCTTGCCGCGGACGGACGGTGCAAGTCCTTCTCGGCTGCCGCCGACGGCACAGGCTGGGGCGAGGGCGTGGGCGTGCTCCTCGTCGAGCGCCTTTCCGACGCCCATCGCAACGGACACCGCGTCCTGGCCGTCGTCCCCGGCTCCGCGGTCAACCACGACGGTGCCTCCAACGGTCTGACCGCGCCCAACGGCCTCGCTCAGCAGCGTGTCATCCGGCAGGCCCTGGCCGAGGCCGGAGCAGCACCCGGCGACGTGGACGCCGTCGAGGGACACGGCACCGGAACCCGGCTGGGCGACCCGATCGAGGCGCAGGCGCTGCTGGCTGTCTACGGGCAGGACCGCCCCGAGGGCCGTCCCCTGTGGCTGGGGTCGGTGAAGTCCAACATCGGCCACACCCAGGCGGCCGCCGGTGTGGCGGGCATCATCAAGATGGTCATGGCGATGCGCCACGGCGTCCTGCCCAGGAGCCTGCACATCGACGAGCCGTCGCACCAAGTGGACTGGTCGGCGGGCGAGGTGCGGCTGCTGACCGAGCTCCGTCAATGGCCGGAGAACGGCCGCCCCCGCCGGGCCGGCGTCTCCTCCTTCGGTATCAGCGGCACCAACGCCCACGTCATCGTCGAGCAGGCGCTTCCCGCGTCCGACCTCGCCCGCCCGGAGACACGGGAGCAGGACTCGGGGGAACCGCGCCTGCCCGTCCTGCCGTACGTGCTCTCCGCGCGCGGCCCCGCCGCACTCCGCGGCCAGGCCGCTCGGTTGCGCTCCTTCCTGGAGGAACGGCCCGGGACGGACCTCGGCGAACTCGCCCGCTCCCTCGCCACCACCCGCGCCGCCCTCGAACACCGGGCCACACTGATCGCCGCCGACCACGCCGGACTGCTGCGCGGTCTGGAGTCACTGGCGGTCGGCGAGACACCGCCCGGGACGCCTCTTGGGACCGAGAACGACGGCACGCTCGCCTTCCTCTTCCCCGGTCAGGGGTCGCAGCGTGCCGGTATGGGGCGTGAGTTGTATGAGGCGTTCCCTGTGTTCGCCGATGCTTTTGATGCGGTGTGTGCGGTGTTGGACGGGCGTGTGGGGCGTTCGTTGAGGGATGTGGTGTTTGCGCTGGAGGGCAGTGCGGACGCGGTGTTGTTGGATGGGACGGGGTTTACGCAGCCGGCGTTGTTCGCGGTGCAGGTGGCGTTGTACCGGCTGCTGGAGTCCTGGGGCGTGGTGCCGGGATTCGTGGCTGGGCATTCGGTCGGTGAACTCGCGGCCGCGCATGTGGCGGGTGTCTGGTCCCTTGAGGATGCCTGTGCGTTGGTGGTGGCTCGTGGTCGCCTGATGCAGGCGTTGCCGTCGGGTGGTGCGATGGTGGCGTTGGAGGCTGGTGAGGCGGAGGTGTTGCCGTTGCTGGCCGGGGTCGGGGGCCGGGCTGGTGTGGCGGCGGTCAATGGTCCGGTGTCGGTGGTGGTGTCGGGTGAGGCCTCGGTGGTGGAGTCGGTGGCGCAGGAGGTGCGTGGCTGGGGCCGCCGGGTTCGTCGCCTGACGGTCAGTCACGCCTTCCACTCGCCGTTGATGGAGCCGATGTTGGGCGAGTTCCGGGAGGTGGCCGAAGGACTCACCTACCACCGGCCGGAGATCCCGATCGTGTCCACGATGACGGGCGCGGTGGCCACGGCCGAGGAGTTGTGCGACCCGGGCTACTGGGTGTCTCACGCGCGCAGGCCGGTCCGCTTCCACGACGCGGTGCTGCGGCTCGTGGACGAGGGAGCCACCACGTTCCTGGAGCTGGGTCCTGGCGGTGCTCTGACCGCCCTGTGCACCGATGCCCTCCAGGACCGCCCGGACCTCCACTTCGCCCCCCTGACCCGGCGCGATCGGCCCGAACCGACCGGGGCCCTCACCGCCGTTGGCGCACTGTACGTACGCGGCGTCCCCGTCGACTGGCCTGCCCTGCTCGGCCGCGGCGGAACCCCGATCGACCTGCCCACCTATGCCTTCCAGCACCGCCGCTTCTGGTTGGACGCCGTGCCCGCCACGGACGCTGCCGGACTGGGCCAACTCGCCGCCGGACACCCCGTACTCGGGGCGGTCGTGGCGCTCCCGGGCGCCGACACCGTGGTGCTCACCGGCAGGCTGTCCGCCCGGAGCCAGCCGTGGCTGACCGACCATGTCGTGCGCGGCGAGATCCTGCTGCCGGGTACCGGCTTCGTCGAACTCGCTGTCCGGGCGGGCGACCAGGTCGGCTGCGGAACCGTCGAGGAACTGACGCTGGAGGCACCCCTGGCGCTGTCCGCCACCGGCGGCGTCGCCCTCCAGGTGGTGGTCGGCCCCGCCCAGCGGGGAAGACGCTCCCTGGCGGTGTACACCCGTCCGGACGATGCCCCGGCCGAGCAGGAGTGGACGCGCCACGCCGCCGGTGTACTCGCCGAGGAGAGCCGTCCGGAATCCTTCGACCTCGCCCACTGGCCGCCCGCGGACGCCGAGCCGATCGACCTCGAAGGGGCGTACTCGACCCTGCGCGAGCGGGGCTACGACTACGGACCTGCCTTCCGGGCGCTGCGGGCCGCATGGCGGCGCGGCGACGAGGTGTTCGCCGAGATCGAGGCGGACGAGACCACTGCCCGGACCGCCACCTCCTACGGCCTGCACCCGGCCCTGCTGGACGCCGCGATGCACGCCGACCTGCTCACCGACCCGGACGGCGCGACGCTGCTGCCCTTCGTCTGGAACGGGGTCACGCTGTACGCGGCCGGAGCCACCGAACTGCGCGTCAGGATCACCCGCGTCAGCGGGGACGAGGTCTCCACGATCGAGATCGCGGACCGCGACGGCAGGGCCGTCGCCGCCGTCGAGTCCCTGGTCTCGCGGCCGGTCGCCGGACAGCCGCCCGCCCGGACCGCCGACGACGGCTCCGGCGCCTCACTCCACCGGGTCGAGTGGCACCCCCTGCCCGCCACCGGAACGGGGGCCACCCGGACGGATCCCGTCGACGGATGGGCTGTGATCGGCACCCGAGTTGCCGGGAAGGTGGAGGGACCGGCGTCGCCGGCGTCCGACGCCCTTCGCCGCCTCGTCCCGGCGCAGCGCGTCCACGAGGACTTCGACGCGCTCATCGCCGCCGTAGAGGCGGGCACGCCCGTACCGGACACCGTGGTCCTCGACTGCCGGACACCCGCCGGGGACGACCGCGCCGACGTCCCCGCCCGGGCCCGGGCCCGGGCCGCCGACGCCCTTCGTACGGTGCGGGCGTGGCTGGCCGACGCCCGCTTCGACGGCGCTCGCCTGGTGGCGCTGACCCGGGGCGCCGTGTCCCCGGAGGGGGCCCCCGACCCGGCCTCGACCCCGGTGTGGGGGCTGCTGCGCGCCGCCCAGGCCGAGCACCCGGGACGGATCCTCCTGGTGGACGCGGAGGACGCGTTCCCCGAGACGCTCATGGCCGCCCTGGCGTCGGGCGAACCGGAGACATCCGTCCGCGGTTCCGCCGTCCGGGTACCGAGGCTGGCCCGTTTCACGGCAGCGGCCGGGCCCGCGCCCGCCGCGCTCGCCCCGGGAGGAACCGTGCTGGTCACGGGCGGCACCGGCGGTATCGGCCGTCTGGTGGCACGCCACCTGGTGACCGCACACGGCGTCCGCCACCTGGTGCTCACCAGCCGACGCGGACCGGACGCCCCCGAAGCCGACGAACTTCGTGACCAACTGACCGCCCTCGGGGCCTCGGTGGCGATCGCCGCCTGCGATGCCGCCGACCGGGCCGCGCTGGCCGCCGTACTGGACGGGATACCGGCCGAGCACCCGCTGACCGCTGTCGTCCATGCGGCCGGCACCGCCGACGGCGGACTGGTCGGCACGCTGACCGACGGTCAGCTCGCCACGGTCCTGCGGCCCAAGATCGACGGTGCGTGGAACCTCCACGAGCTGACCCGGGACCGGGACCTGGCAGCCTTCGTCCTCTTCTCCTCCGCGGGCGGCACGGTGCTGGCGGCCGGACAGGGCAACTACGCCGCCGCCAATTCCTTCCTCGACGCACTCGCCGAACACCGTCACGCGGCCGGTCTGCCCGCGACCTCCCTCGTCTGGGGCCTGTGGGCGGAGAACACCGGACTGGGCGGCGAACTCGGCGCCGACGACCTCCGGCGCATGGCGCGCCTCGGTGTGCCGGCGCTCGACGCGCGGGAGTCGCTGGCCCTGTTCGACGAGGCGCTGCGGACCACGGAACCGGTCGTCGCACCGCTGCGGATCGACACGGCCGCCGTGAAGGCCCGCACCGACGAGTTGCCCGCGCTGCTGCGCGGCTTCACATCCGCCCGCGTACCGGCCGCCGCCTCCCGGCGGCGCACCGCAATTGCCGGAGCATCCACCGGGACGTCCGCCGGGCAGGAGTCGCACCTGGCGCGGCGCCTGTCCCGGCTCACCGAGGCCGAACGCGACCAGGCGCTGATCGAACTGATCGCCACCCATGTCGCGACGGTCCTGGGCCACGAGAGCGCCGCGGACGTGAACGCCGGACGTGCCTTCAAGGAGCTGGGCTTCGACTCGCTCGCGGCGGTGGAACTGCGCAACCTGCTCGGCTCGGCGACCGGCCTGACACTGCCCGCCACGTTGGTCTTCGACCACCCCACGGCCCATGCCGTCGCGGAGTATCTCAAGAGCCGGATCGTCGAATCGGCCCCTCCGGCCCCTGCCACCGCCTCGGCGGCGAAGGCCGAGCCGGCCCCCCGCGACGAACCCGTCGCCATCATCGGCATGGGCTGCCGCTACCCCGGCGACGTGATGACACCCGAGGACCTGTGGCGGCTGCTCGCCGACGGCACCGACGCGATCACCGGCTTTCCCACCAACCGCGGCTGGGACATCGAGGGCGTCTACCACCCCGAGCCGGGACGGCGCGGCAAGACCTACAGCCGCGAAGGCGGATTCCTCCATCGCGCGGCGGAGTTCGATCCCGAGTTCTTCGGGATCGGCCCGCGCGAGGCCCTGGCCATGGACCCGCAGCAGCGGCTGCTGCTGGAGACCGCCTGGGAGACCATCGAGCGGGCCGGGATCGACCCGAGCTCCCTGCGTGGCAGCCAGACCGGTGTCTTCGCCGGAGCGATGTACGACGACTACGGCAGCCGCGTGCACGACGCGCCCCCGGCCGTCGCCGGGTACCTCGCCAACGGCAGCTCAGGAGCCGTCGTCTCCGGCCGCGTCTCCTACGTCATGGGCCTGGAAGGGCCTTCCATGACCATCGACACCGCCTGTTCCTCCTCACTCGTCGCCCTGCACCTCGCCACCCAGGCGCTGCGCAACGGCGAGTGCTCGCTGGCACTGGCCGGCGGCGTCACCGTCCTGTCCAGCCCCGACCTGTTCGTGGACTCCAGCCGGCAGGGTGTCATCGCCCCCGACGGACGCGCCAAGTCCTTCTCCGCCGCGGCCAACGGCACCGGCTGGGCCGAGGGAGCGGGCCTGCTGCTCCTGGAGCGTTTGTCGGACGCGCGGCGCAACGGGCACCAGGTCCTGGCCGTGGTGCGGGGCAGCGCGGTCAACCAGGACGGCGCCTCCAACGGGCTCACCGCCCCCAACGGCCCCTCCCAGGAACGGGTGATCCGCGCGGCCCTGGCCTCGGCCGGTCTGACCGCCGACCAGGTCGACGCCGTGGAGGCGCACGGCTCCGGTACCCGGCTGGGCGACCCGATCGAGGCGCAGGCACTCCTGGCCACCTACGGCCAGGGGCGCGAGGCGGACCACCCGCTGTGGCTCGGGTCGGTGAAGTCCAACATCGGCCACGCCCAGGCGGCCGGCGGCGCCGCGGCGGTCATCAAGGTCGTGCTGTCCCTGCGCCACCGCATGCTGCCCAGGACCCTCCATGTGGACGAACCCTCCCACCACGTGGACTGGTCGGCGGGTGCGGTGGAGTTGCTCACGGAGGCGATGCCCTGGGAGCCGGGTGACCGTCCCCGTCGTGCGGGGGTCTCCTCGTTCGGGATCAGTGGCACGAACGCGCACGTGATCATCGAAGAGGCGCCGGCGCTCCTGCCCGCCGTTGCCGGGTTGCCGGTCGTTGCCGTTCCGGCCCTTGCTCCTGTTCCGCTGCCGGTCGCGGGAGGTACCGAGGAGGCATTGCGGGCCCAGGCCGCGCGTCTGGTCGAGCACATCACCGCGCATACGGTGGCCGGGACGGGACCGTCCCTCCAGGATCTGGGCTACTCGCTGGCGACGACCCGCGCCGCTCTCGCCCACCGTGCGGTCGTGCTGGCCGCCGATTCCGGGAGTGCCACCCGCGCGCTCGCCGCTCTCGCCTCCGGGGCGCAATCGGCGGACGTTGTACGGGGGCAGGTCCGTAAGGGCGGACAGACGGCGTTCGTGTTCTCGGGTCAGGGGTCGCAGCGTGCCGGTATGGGGCGTGAGTTGTATGAGGCGTTCCCTGTGTTCGCCGAGGCTTTTGATGCGGTGTGTGCGGTGTTGGACGG
>NZ_JBHVEE010000088.1:0-40892 GCF_042802415.1 Streptomyces sp. NPDC057486
CGCCGGATCACCTCGCCGCGATGTTGCGCACGGCCGGTTTGGCCGAGGTGGCCCGGATGGTTCGCGAGCCTCAGCCCACCGACCGGCGGCAGTTCAAGGAGATTCACCTGCTTGCCCGCAAATCCGAGGCAGGGTCTGTCCAGTTGAACGCTTGACCGCATCCAGCCCGCGGGAGCGCGTGCTGAACAGGCGGACCGAGGGCGAGGCGCCGGCGTTGCGGACCCTTGTGGTTTTCCGGCCACTTTGTCAGTTGCGCGGTTCCGGAGCTGTGGATGACGGCCAGGGTCTGGTAATCCGTCAGCAGTGCGCGTTCGAAGGCGGCTTCGTCGTCGGGCCGCGCAGGGCCGGCAGCAGCGCGGGCTCCCCGTCAGTCATGTCGATGGCCCAGGTGACCTCACGGTCGCCGGCTAGGTTGTGAACGTCACCGATCAGTTGCAGCGGCTCGGGCCCGTCGCCGGTGACCCGTGCCGACAGCAGGGTCTTGCCGTCGGCATCCAGCGCAAGACCGTGGTGATGTTCCTTGCCGCTGTCGTTCCCCGCCCCTATCCGGCCCACCGTGTCCTGCCGTACGTGTTCGTGCTGTTCATGCCACGGACGACCTCGTCGGCATTGTTCTACACAGCGGCTTCTTCGCAGTCCGATCACATTTCACCCGATCCATGACTCTTGACAATTGATCATGTTCCTGACATCAGTGGCACTGCACCACTCCCACGAACGGCATACCCCGAGGGGACGATCAGCGCATGACCAAGCCTGAGAGTGCGGGATTCGACTACGACGTCGTTATCAGCGGAGCCAGCCTCGCAGGCAGCGCTGCAGCGATGTTGCTCGCTCGACGCGGGGTTCGCGTCGCACTGCTGGAACGCCGCTCGGACCCCGAAGCGTACAAGGTGCTTTGCACCCACTCCCTCCAGGCCAGCGCCTACCCGGTGCTGGACGAACTCGGCCTCGTCCCCGCTCTTGAGGAGGCTGGAGCCGTTCGCAACGAGGCCCGTTGGTACACCCGCTGGGGATGGATCGAGCCGAGGGCCGCGCCAGCAGGCCCCGAGCTACCGTACGCGTACAACATTCGGCGTAGCACTCTCGACCCGCTCATCAGGTCCCATGCCTCGGAGACCCCTGGCGTCGATCTGCTCCTCGGTCACCAGGTGACTGGACTGGTCCGGGAAGCCGGGCGAACCGTGGGGGTGTGCGCGTCGACACCACAGGGCGAGCGGGAGATTCGGGCCCGTCTGGTGGTCGGCGCCGATGGCAAGGACTCGGCCGTTGCAAAGTTCGCCGGGGTGCCTGCTCGGCTGTACGAGAACACGCGGTTCGGCTATCTCACGCACTTCCGCAATCTTCCGCTCCACGGCGGGATCGGTCACGCCTGGTTCCTCGAGCCCGACATGGCGTACGCGTTTCCGAACGACGACGGGGTGACGGTGATCGCGGTGCTCCCGGACAAGAAGCGGCTGCCGGCCTTCCGGGAAGACCTGGAGGGCAGCTTCTTCGAATTCGTCCGCGCCCTGCCCGAGGCACCACCCATCGACTCCGCCGAGCGCATCACGAAGATCACCGGTACTCTCAACTACCCGCTTCTCAGCCGCGATCCGACCGCACCGGACGTCGCGTTGATCGGCGACGCCGCCCTGACCGGCGATCCCCTGTGGGGAGTGGGATGCGGATGGGCTCTGCAGTCCGCGCAGTGGTTGGCAGAGGCGGTCGCCTCGGCCGCAACCGGTCGGGGCGACCTCGACAGGTCGCTCGCGGTGTATGCACGCAGACACCGGCGCCGACTGCGCGGTCACCAGTATCTGGCCGCTGACTACGCCAAGGCTCGTCCGTTCAATCCCCTGGAGCGGCTGATGTTTTCGGCGGCAGCGCGCGATGAGTCGGTGGCGCGGCACCTGTATCTGTTTGCCTCCCGTCTGATCGGTCCGCTGCGTTTCCTGAACCCCGTGGCAGTGGCCAAGGCTTCGGCCGTCAACATCAAGCATCGCGGGGCGGCCGTGCCAAGGGCGCACCTGTCACACACACAGTCTTGACCGGCTTTCGGTAGCTTCCGCAGGACCGCACAGGTTCAGGAGTTCAGGCCGAAGGGACAGGAGCTGAGCTCGTTGGGCTCAGATGTTCAGAGGTGGCGAGTGCCGTCAACGGGCGGCGTAGGGCGGTTCAGCCGCCAGACCACGTCGATCCCGCTGCCAGAGGGAGCTGCGGGCGGCGTTACCTGCTCACGCCGGACTTCGGTGAAGCCCAACCGACGCGGTATGGCCGCGCTGGAGGTGTTGGCCAAGTCGTGCGCGATTTCCAGGTACTCCACGTCCGGCAGGCTGAACATCTCGGTGACCATGGTCGCTGTCGCTCTCGTGGCGATGCCCTGACCGGTGGCGGCAGGGTGCAGCCAGTACCCCATGCGCCGGCCCTGAGCTTCGGCCACGCGGTAGGTCTGGCACATGCCGATGAGAGTGTCGGCTTTGGCGATGGCGTAGTTGTACACGTCACCACTTGCCCACTTCGACTCGGACTTCGCGAGGAAGTCTCGAGTGGTCTCCTCGCTGTGACGGGCGACCCACGGCTCCCAGGGGCGCAGGTGGTCCAGAGACTCCTCGATCAACTTGAATGCCGGAGCGAAGTCGCTCTGCCCCCGCCAGCCTCGCAGGACGAAGTCTCCGCACTGGATGATCTGCCTAGGTCGCTCCATGACGGCCATGATTGTTCGCAGAACGGCTTGCTGCAACGGGATACGGAGAAACTGGTGGGCCGCCCAGAAGATGATCACGGCCAGAGTCTCGCGGTCACCGGCCCGGCATCGGCCACCGCCCTGCGGGCGCCTCACTTCGCCGGGCGAGGGCCGATGACTTCCTGCCGGCCGGGGAGTCGTTACTCCCAGAAAAGCACCCGATCGTCCGGAGGCACCATGTCCACCACATCGAACGCCCTGCCGCCCGTCGTCGACGCCGCCACCTGGGACAAGGAACTGGCAGCGCTGCGCGTCCGGGAGAAGGCCGCCACCCGGGAGCTCGACGCCATCGCCGCCCAGCGCCGTCGGCTGCCGATGGTCGAGATGCCCGACTACGTGCTGGAGGGAGAGGACGGTCCGGTCCGCCTCGCCGAGATCTTCGGCGAGCACCCGCAGCTGATCGTCTACAACCACATGTGGCACGAAGGCGCGGAGTGGCAGTGCAGCGGCTGCACCGGCTTCACCTCGCAGTTCACCCGGCTCCTTGGCCTGGAGAAGTTCGACGCCCGGTTCGTGATCGTCACCCAGGGCCCGATCGACGAGGCGCTCGCCTACCGGCGCAAGGTCGGGAACACGATGACCTGGTACTCGACGGCGAACAGCTCGTTCGGCAGCGATGTCGGCGCCCCGCAGAACGCGGGATTCGCGGTCAACGTATTCCTGCGCGATGGCGACACGGTGTACCGGACCTGGCACACCGACGGTCGCGGCACGGAGCAGATGAGCAACCTGTTCGGCCTGGTCGACCTGCTGCCGTACGGGCGGCAGGAGGTGTGGCAGGACTCGCCGGAGGGGTGGCCTCAGTCGCCCACCTACAGCCGGTGGGCGGCGTCGGAAGAGATCGCAGCCGCATACGGCCAAAACAGCTGAACTGCAGGGTCACCAGGGTGGGTTGGCGTCGTCAGGAGCGGTCCGGATGGCGTTGCAGTTGCTGGGCCTCCGAGCCCGGTGGGAATCCGCCTGCTGACGCGTCAGGATGTACGGAGGACCGGTCGCCGCAGGCGGCACCACCTGGTGACAAGCGTTTCGCGCTGCGGGCCGACGCTCACCGGTTGACCCGAGCGATACCCGGCCGCCGGGTGGCCGAGGTTCGTTCGTAAGGGCGGGCCGATCATGTGCGCCACGCGCGGTTGGCCCCCACCGCGGTGGGGGCCAACCGCGAACCAGGGCGGCGGATACGCCTCACGCCGCCGTGATCGCGCCCGCGCTGCTCATGACCTGCACGCTCTCGTCGAGTACGTCCGTGGCCGGGGTGCGGTCCGGGCTGTAGTCCGCCAGGTCCGGGACGGAAGCGCCGCTGATGAGTTCTTTCGCGGCGAGCAGACCGAGCGCCGGCGCGAGGGTCACTCCGCTGTGCGTGACGACCGTGTAAAGGCCGGGCGTTGCCGCCGAGCAGCCCACCAGTGGCAGCCCGTCCGCGGGGACGGGGCGCACTCCCAGTCGTACGCCGGCCATCTCAGCGGCGCGCAAGGGGGCGTACACACCCTGCCCGCCGTCACCCAGGGCCGACTCGACCTGGCGGTGATCTTCGAGTACGGCACAGTGTCTCGCAACGACCCGCCCACGGCGGTGTAGCAACCCGGCCTGGCCGCCGCAGAGGCTGAGCAGGTCATCGCGCCGCTTGCCGAGCCGACCGTTGTCGGACGCCTGGGCCCCGGGGTCCGTACGAGGGCACGGTGCCACGCGGCGCACGGACGGAGCGCTCGGCGGCGCGGCGTCTCACCACTGCGGGCCGGCGGTGCCGTGCGCTCTGCGACACACGACTGCTCGGCACCATGCGCACTGCGGCCCCCGACGCATCCGTCGAGGGCCGCAGTCTCCGCTCACCTGCCGGCGACCACGTCGACCCGGGCCTCAGCCGTTCCTGTCGAGCAGGCGTCCGGTGGGCGCGGTGAGAGTGCCGCGGTCGGCGATGCGCTCTCCGCGCAGCCAGGTGGAGGTGACGACACCGTGCAGCGTCTTGCCGGCGTAGGCGGTGACCCGGTTGCGGTGCTCCAGCTCGGCCGGGTCGACCGTGAAGGTCGCGTCGGGGTCGAGTACCGCGAAGTCGGCGTCCCGGCCGACCTCGATCGCGCCCTTCCTGTCCAGGCCCGCGAGCCGTGCGGGTGCGGTCGACATCCAGCGGACGACGTCCTCAAGGCTGTGGCCACGGCGGCGCGCCTCGGTCCAGATGGCGGGCAGGCCGAGCTGGAGGGAGGAGATACCGCCCCAGGCGGAGGCGAAGTCGGGGCTCTTGAGGTCCGCGGTCGAAGGTGAGTGGTCGGAGACGATGCAGTCGATCGTCCCGTCGGCGAGTCCCTCCCACAGGGCGTCCTGGTTGGCGGCCTCACGAATCGGCGGGCAGCACTTGAACTCGGTGGCGCCGTCCGGGACCTCCTCGGCCGTCAGGGTGAGAAAGTGCGGACAGGATTCGACCGTGATCCCGACTCCCTCGGCCTTGGCAGCTGCGATCAGCGGCAGAGCGTCCGAGGACGACAGGTGCAGCACGTGCACACGGGCCTTCAGTTGCCGGGCCTGGGTGATCAGGTTCTCGATCGCGGCGTTCTCGGCGTCGCGCGGCCGCGAGGCGAGGAAGTCGACGTACTTCCTCCCGCTTTTCTGCGGGGCCGCGGCCAGGTGGTGCGGATCCTCGGCGTGCACGATCATCAGACCGCCGAAGCCGGCGATCTCGGCAAGGGACTTCGAGAGCTGCTCCTGGTCCAGCTCGGGGAACTCGTCCACGCCGGAGGGCGACAGGAAGCACTTGAAGCCGAAGACACCGGCGTCGTGCAGGGGCCGGAGGTCCGTGACGTTGTCGGGCAGCGCGCCGCCCCAGAAGCCGACATCGATGTGCGCTTTGGTGCGGGCGGTCTCCTGCTTGATGCGCAGGTGCTCCACGGTGGTGGTCGGCGGGAGGGAGTTGAGCGGCATGTCGACGAGGGTCGTGATGCCACCGGCCGCGGCCGCGCGCGTGGCGGTCCAGAAGCCCTCCCATTCGGTGCGCCCGGGGTCGTTCACATGCACGTGGGTGTCGACGATCCCGGGGAGTACGACGTCGTCGCCGACGTCCTCCAGACGGGCACCGACCGGTACCTCGGCGTCGTACGACAGCACCGCGGCGATCGTCCCGCCGGAGACGGCGATCGACGCGGGACGCGTCCCCTCGGGGGTGATGACGCGTGTCGAGCGCAGTACGAGCTGTACGTCGGGCAACGGATGCCCCTCCTCTTTCGCGGTTGGTTGTGTCTTCATGGGCCGTCCGCCCGGGGCGGGGCAGGGCACCGGTCGCCTGTCGTGCGCGACCTGCTTCAGCGCACCTGCGGGGGCCAGTTGACGATCTTCTTGGGCCGGGGTGTCGCGTAGGTACGCACCTTCGACGTGGTCAGGCCGAGGCGTACGAGGGACTCGGCGATCGTCACCGCGGCACTCACGCCGTCGACGACGGGCACCCCCGTACGCTCGACGACGCGTTCGGTGAGGCCGGACATGCCGCCGCATCCCAGGCAGATCACTTCCGCCCGGTCCTCCTCCACGGCTCGGGCGGACTCTTCGACGATGGCTTCGACTGCGGCCTTCTCGTCGCGTTCCAGATCCAGCACGGCAAGACCGCTGGCGCGCACGGAGGCGCAGCGCGCACTCAGACCGGCGGCGTGGAGACGTTCCTCGATCAGCGGGACGGTGCGGTCGAGGCTGGTGACGACGGAGTAGGTGCGGCCGAGGAACTGGGCGGTGCTCGCGGCGGCCTCGGTGATGTCGACGACCGGGACGTCGAGCAGTTCCTGGAGCCCTTCGCGGCCGTGCTCGCCGTAGCCGGCCTGGATTACGGCGTCGAACGGTTCGGGGTAGGCGCGGACCGTCTCCATCACGGCGATGGCGGCGAGGTAGCTCTCGTAGTTGCCTTCGACGGACTCCGCCCCGAAGAGCGGGGTGAGCGGGACTGTCTCGGTACCGGGTGAGGCCGCAGCGGCCGCCTGCCTGCCGATCGAGTCGGTGATCGACTGCGTGGTGTTGACGTTGACGACGAGGATGCGCATGCTTCGGCCTTCTGCTCGGTGGTTCATTCGGCGGCGACGGCGATGGCCTCGCCGTCCACGTCGCGGACCGGCGTCGTACGGTCCGCGATGAGCGCGTACAGCGCGGCGGCGAGGAAGGCGCCCACGAACCAGGAGAATCCGGCCACGGCGTGGAAGGAGGGCACCAGGGCGACGACGACCGCGATGGCCGCGCTGGGGACGAAGGCCCCGACGGCGCGGGGGTTGAAACCGCGGCGGTAGTGGTACTCGCCCTGCGGGTCGTCGGTGTAGAGGTCCGGCACGTTCACCCGGGACCTGCGCAGCAGCCAGTAGTCCGCCATGATGACGCCGAAGAGCGGTCCGAGCAGGGCTCCGAGTCCGCCGAGGAAGTAGTTCACCACGATCGGGCTGTTGTAGAGGTTCCAGGGCAGGATCGCCAGACCGACGACAGCGCTCACCACGCCCGCCCGGCGGAAGTTCAGCCGGCGCGGGAAGAGGTCGATGAGCGCGTAGATCGGCGCCACGAAGTTGGCCAGCAGGTTCACCGCGACCGTCAGGGCGATGAGGGCGAGCGACGCCGTCGCCAGGAGGAACATGTTCGGGATGGTCCGGACGATGTCCGTGGGGCTCGTGATGATGTGCCCGTCGAGCTTGAACTGCGCTCCGCTGAGGACCACCACGATGACGGCGAAGAAGATCATGTTCAGCGGGATGCCGATCACGTTGCCGCGGACGATGGAGCCGCGGCTCTTGGCGGACCGGGTGAAGTCGCAGAAGTTCAGCACGAACGTCCCGTAGATCACCACCCACAGCGCGGCTGCCTGCAGGATCTGGAGCCACATCTCGCCGCCGACGAGCGGCTCGTCGATGGAGAGGGAGATCGAGGCGTCCGCCCGTACGAACATCCAGGCCGCGAGGGCGCACATGGTGATGAGGGTCGTGGGCGCCGCGAAGGCCATGTACCTCCGGATCATCTGCATCCCGTAGCTCACGATGAGCAGCTGGAGGGCCCACAGAGCGAGGAAAGTGATCCAGTCGAGCGTCGACTGGCCCAGCACGGAGTTCGTGTCCATGTCGCGCAGTCCGGGGAACATCGCGATGAGCAGGGCGCTGAGGACGGCGGACGCCAGATAGGTCTGGATACCGAACCAGGCGATGGCGACGATCCCGCGGACCGCGGCCGGTATCTTCGCGCCCTTGATGCCGAAGGCGATGCGGCTCATGACCGGGAACGGGACGCCCGTCTTGTGGCCCATGAACCCGGAAAGCGTCAGCAGGAGGAAGAGCAGAATCGACGCCAGCAGGAACGCGGCCAGGATGCCCCATACGTTCAGTCCGAGCGCGAAGAGGCCGATGGCGAATGCGTAGTTCCCGAGGCTGTGCACGTCGTTGGCCCAGAGCGTGAAGACGTTGTAGGCACCCCAGCGGCGCCCCGCCTTCTTCGTGGGGGCCAGATCGTAGGTGTACAGAATGGAGCTGGTCGCCCCGGTGGCCGTCTGGGGCGGCCGGTCCTCCACTGCAGTCATCGATCAGCCCTCGAGTCTTCGCTAGAGGGTCGCGACGAGGCCGGTCGGTGCCGTGTTTCAGGGAGGGCGTGCGACGTGGGCCCCGGCGACCGAGGTTCAGTAGTTTCCACAAAGCAGAAGTTGATTTCCGCGAAGCAAAACGTAGTTTTCGCCAAAGGGCAGCGTCAAGGGTTACGGGCAGATGACTTCGGCGTGCGGACATCGCACCCGAAAAGGCATGGAACACCCCGAGTTCAGACGATCACGGGTGTGTCGGGGCGGAGATTCGGGGCGAGCGGTCTCCGTGTGGTCCCACCCCTGGTCACGTACGCGCCGTGGAACACGATCCGCTGTGGGTGCGTGGGCGGCGTGCCTCGACTCCGCTGTCGGCCGGGCATGGGTGGGGCCCGGCGCTCGGGCCGGGCGCTCCAGGGTTTCCTCTGCCTCCGCCCTGCGCGGCGCGGGGAGGCTCACTACCACCCGGCCGGGCCGCTCGGTCCGCGCTGCTGCTCGGCCTTCCGGGGCCGTGCCCGGAAGCGCCGACCCGGAGGCTTCACCGCGCGCGGGCCGGGTGCGTAAGGTACGAGCGGCCCGGGAGCCGTGCACGCCGGGCCGCCCCGGCCGCGCGGACGGCGCGACCGAGGGTCCGAGGACCGGGGGTGGCGGGGATGACGGACGTGGGGCGTGCGGACGGGGCCGGGGAGGACGGGGGGCGGACCGCACCGCTGGACCGACGGGTGTTCGTCGTCGCGGGGGTGGTCCTGGCCGTGCTGATGGCGCTGTCCCCGCGCTACGGCTTCCACCGCGACGAGCTGTACTTCCTCGACTCCGCCCGGCACCTCCAGGCGAGTTATGTGGACCAGCCGGCGCTGACACCCATGCTGGCCCGGGTCTCGCTGTCGCTGTTCGGGGTCTCGGCGGCGGGCCTGCGGCTGTGGGCCGCACTGGCCGTGGCGGGCACGGTGGTCGTGGGCGGGCTGACCGCGCGGGAGTTCGGCGGCACGCGGCGGGCGCAGCTGCTTGCGGCGATCGCCACGGGCACCATGCCCGTGCTGCTGGGCAGCGGGCACGTCGCCAACACGACGTCGTACGAAGTGCTGGCGTGGGCGGCGATCGCGCTCGTGGTCGTGCGGATCGGCCGCACCGGAGACACGCGGTGGTGGCTCGCCGCGGGAGCGCTGGTCGGCCTCGGCTCGGAATTCAACCACCTCGCGGCGATCTTCGGGACCGTCCTGCTGGCCGCGATGCTGCTCGGCCCGGCCCGCCGGACCGTAGTTGATCGCCGCCTGCTTGCGGGCGTGGTGATCGCCGTGCTGCTCGTGCTGCCCGACCTGTGGTGGCAGGCGCGGCACGGCTGGGCCATGTTCGCGATGACGCGGGCGCTGAACGGGGAGCACGGCGGCGCGGGGAACATCCTCACCTGGATCGTGGGGCAGCTCGGCATGTCCTGTCTGGCGATGACGGTGCTGTGGGTGGCGGGCCTGCGATTCCTGTGGCGGTCCGGCCGGCCGCTGTGGCAGTGCCTGGTGACCGCATACGCCGTGCTGTTCGTACTGTTCGCCGTGACGACCGGAGCGCAGGTCTACTACCTGGGCGGGCTGTACGTGTGCCTACTTGCGGCCGGCGCGGTGGGACTCGACGGGTGGCTGCACTCCCGCCCGGGCCGGCTGCGCGGCCTGACGATCGGAACCGCCGTCTCGGCCGCGCTGTCCGCCGTGATCGTGCTGCCCGTGCTGCCTCCTTCTGACGTCGCCTGGACGTACGGCACCAGCCCGATATCGGGGGAGACCCTGGGCTGGCCCCAACTGGTCGGCACCGTGCGGCAGGTATGGACCGGGCTCCCGGCCGGGCAGCGCGCGAACGCGGTGATCTTCGCGGCGGACTACAGCGAGGCCGGCGCCATCAACGAACTGGGCCGCAGCGCCGGACTGCCCACCGCCGCGGGCGCCCAGAACACCGACTGGTGGTGGGGCCCCGGCAACCCGCACGCCACGACCGTGGTGGCCGTCGCCCCCGGCCCCGACTACGCCCCCGGGTACGCCGCTCACCTGCGCCGGTACTTCCGGCACGTCCGCGTAGCCGCCACCCTCTCCAACCCGGGCGGCGTGCACAACATCGAATGGGGCGGCCACGTCTACGTCTGCACCGGCCCCCGCCGCCCCTGGGGCGCGATCTGGCCCGAACTGCGCAACTACGCGTGACGCTCGCGGGGCCGTGGTAAGGGACGGACGGCAGTCACGGCACGAGCCCGACGTCGCCCTTCCACCTCGTTGGGCTCGAATCGGTGGCGGCGGCGAGGTTTCGCCCCTCCCGTACCCGCCGGTCGGCGGCGTTCGGCCCGGCTCCCCTTTCGCCGCGTAGGCGAACGCCCTTCACGACCATGTCTTCGTCTGTGGCCCTGGCCGGATTCCCGGCCGGGGCCACACGCGTGACCGCGGCATGGCGCACGATGGATCCTCCGCCCGCTCGAACGGATGCCACGTACCACTGAGTGCTCGGTGAGCCGAAGTGCGACGCGTCGGCACAGCTCGGCGCCGGTAGTGCCGGCCGAAGCGCGTGCAACAGGTGTGGTCATCACCAGGTTGAGCGTGACCGCTCACGCGAGACACGGTCACGCTCGTGGACCGTTCAGCGTGTTGCGAGGAGTTCCAGCGTGTCGATCACACGGTTGGAGAAGCCCCACTCGTTGTCGTACCAGGCGACCACCTTGATGTGGCGGCCCTCGACCCGGGTGAGGGCCGCATCGAAGATCGACGAGGCGGGGTTGCCGACGATGTCGGACGACACGAGCGCGTCGTCGGAGTACTCGAGGATGCCGGCGAGCGGACCCTGAGCGGCGGCGCGGTACGCGGCCAGTACGTCGTCGCGGGTCACATCGCGGGCGACGGTGGTGTTGAGTTCGACGATCGAGCCGACGGGCACCGGCACACGGATCGAGTCGCCTGACAGCTTGCCGTCGAGGTTGGGCAGCACGAGGCCGATCGCCTTGGCGGCGCCCGTCGTGGTCGGCACGATGTTGACCGCGGCGGCACGGGCGCGGCGAGCGTCGCGGTGCGGACCGTCCTGCAGGTTCTGCTCCTGTGTGTAGGCATGAACCGTGGTCATGAAGCCGTGCTCGATGCCGGCGAGCTCATCGAGTACTGCGGCCAGCGGCGCCAGCGCGTTGGTCGTGCACGAGGCGTTCGAGACGATCGTGTGCACGGCCGGGTCGTACGCCTCGGTGTTGACCCCGTACGCGAGCGTGACGTCGGCACCGTCCGACGGCGCACTGACGAGAACCTTGTTCGCTCCCGCGTCCAGGTGGGCGCGGGCCGCCTTGGCCGACGTGAAGCGGCCTGTCGCCTCCAGCACGATGTCGACGCCGAGCTCGGCCCACGGCAGCTGCGCCGGCTCCCGCTCGGCAAGCACCGCTATGCGCCGGCCGTCGACGACCAGGGCGCCCTCGTCGACGGTCACCGGACGGCCGAGCCGTCCGGCGGTGGTGTCGTAGGCGAGGAGCCGGGCAAGGGTGGCGGGCTCGGTGAGGTCGTTGACGGCGACGATCTCGAGGCTGCTGTCGCGTTCCAGCAGGGCGCGCAGCACGTTGCGTCCGATGCGGCCGAATCCGTTGATGGCGATGCGAGTCATGTGTGGTGTCCCTTCGGTTCGTCACCAGCCTCGCGTGTGGGATCCGGCCATGGCCGTGGCGAGAGCGCCATGGTTCGAAAGGATCGCGCCAAGCGCCGGATGTCGGGCTACTCGCCCCGGGTGAAGGTGCGCCGGTACTCGCTGGGGGTGGTGCCGAGGATGCGCTGGAAGTGCATCCGCAGGTTCGCGCCGGTGCCCAGACCGACGTCGTTCGCGATCTGCTCGACGCTGCGCTTCGAACGCTCGAGCAGCTCACGGGCCAGGTCGATGCGGGCACGCATGACCCACTGCATCGGCGTGTACCCGGTGTCTTCGACGAAGCGCCGCGAGAACGTGCGCGGAGAGACCGCCGCGTGTTGGGCGAGGGATTCGAGGCTGAGAGGTTCGTCGAGCCGGTGCAGGGCCCATTCGCGGGTGGCGGCGAACCGTTCCCCGAGCGGTTCGGGCACGCTCCGCGGCACGTACTGCGCCTGGCCGCCACTGCGGTAGGGGGCCGCGACCAGGCGCCGGGCCGCGTGGTTCGACGCCGCCACCCCGAGGTCGCCGCGCAGGATATGCAGGCACAGATCGATGCCCGAGGCGGCGCCGGCCGACGTCAGCACGCTGCCTTCGTCGACGAACAGGACGTTCTCGTCGACCCGGACGAGCGGATGCTTCTCTGCGAGCGCCCGCGCGTAGTGCCAGTGCGTCGTGGCGCGCTTGCCGTCGAGCAGGCCCGTGGCCGCGAGCGCGAAGGCGCCCGTCGAAATGGCGGCCAGCCGTGCACCTCGATCGTGTGCGGCGATCAAGGCATCGACGACGGCCTGTGGTGGGTCGTCGCGGTCCGGGAACCGATAGCCCGGGATGAAGACAATGTCAGCCCATGCAAGCGCGTCGAGACCGTCGGTGACGTGGTAGGCCAGGCCGTCGCCTCCCGTCACAGGCCCGGGTGCCGCGCCGCACACCCGCACCTCGTACGGCATACTCGCCCGGGTCGTGAACACCTGTGCGGGAATGCCGACATCAAGCGGCTTCGCGCCCTCGAGGACTAGGACGGCGACGCGACGCAGGCTGGAAGAGGGCACGGGAAACAGGGTACGAGGGCTCGCACGACGACCGATGACGTCGCCGCCGCAGACCTGCGCGGCCTGGAGCTGCGCGGGACCGCCCGCGGCCCGGACCGTGAGGACGTCGGCCCCTTGGACGCGCTCGTGCCCAGACCGCCTCGCCGCCTTCGGGACGCCGAGCACTGCCCTCGCCACGCGCGACCGGACCACCGGAACGTTCCCCCGGGCTCCCGGCGACCAGCGAGGCCGGTGAAATGATCAGTTGGTCCGGTCAGCACCTCGGTGCCGCCCGGCGCGGCAACCGAGTGACGCGCCCACAGGGCAAACGTCGGCTGCTACGGCACCAGGGCGTGTGTCGTTATCCCTGGCGGAACAGCGCGCGGCGTCGGATGCGGTGCATCGCAAGGCGGAGGAGCGTCCACATACTGGGCGTATTCGGGCGTTCCGGCAACGCAGCGAGGTGCCGTGGCCGGCGTCGTGCGCCCGCCAGGGATTACGGGACAGCCCTTAGTCCCACTGCTGGTCGGCGAGGGAGGTGACGGGCTGGGGCTTGCCGATGACGGCGAGGGCGATGAAGAAGTTGATCTGGCCGATCGCGATGGTGAGGGTGGCGAGCGCCTTCTCGTCGTAGTGCTTGGCGGCTTCGGCGTAGATCTCGTCGGTGACGCGCTCGCGGCCGTGCGGTGCGGGCTGGAGGGTGGCTTCGATCAGGGCGAGGGCGGCGCGTTCGGCGTCGGTGAAGCAGGGGGCGTCCTGCCAGGAGGCGACGGCGGTGATGCGTTCCTCGGACTCGCCGGCCTTGCGCAGGAAGCCGGTGTTGAGGACGGTCAGGTAGGTGTTGTGGACGATCTGGCCGGCCCGCAGGTGAATCAGGTTGATCGTGGTGCGCGGCAGCGACTGGTTGCCGGTGGCGCGGAACAGGGCGGCGCTGACATCGTTCAGCTCGGGCACGAATTCGGCCGGGTTGGGCATCCGGGAGATCGAGGGGTTCGTCATGGCTGGTCTCCTTCGCTTCTGTGTCGCCTCGGTCGGCGCCTTCAAGGCACTGACGGACCGGCGCACGCAGATGTGACGGGAAGCCGTGAAATTCTTCGGTCGGGGCAAGGCGCAGTTGCTTCCGCTGCCAATGCGGCAGCAGGCACATGCGCCTGGCCATCGTGCTGCTCGACATGTGTGTCCACCGCGTTCGGGCCCGGCCGGTCAGGACCGGCCGGGCCCGGGCGGGAGGGGGCCCGCCGCCTCAGTGTGCTGCTACTGAGGTCAGAAGGTCAGCTTCCAGCTGTTGATGAAGCCGCTGTCGCCGCGGAACATGTCCTGGACCTTGAGCTTCCATGTGCCGTTGGCGGTCTTCTTGGAGGCGTCCACGGTGTAGGTGGCGACTACGTCGTCGGCCGAGTCGCTGATGTTGGAATCCTTCAGGCGGTACAGCGTGCCGTCAGGGGCCACCAGATCGATGGCCAGGTCACCGCGCCAGGTGTGCTTGATGTCCACGTCGACATTGAGGGCACTCGATGCCTTGCCGGCGATCCCGGTGACGTTGACGTCCGAGAAGACCGCGGCGCCCCCGTCGGGGATGGCGACGTCGGTGGTGTTCTCGAAGGTCCTGATCACGCTGACGACGTTCCAGGTGAACGTCGCGGTGGAGGAGGCGTTGGTCGAGTCCGTGACCGTGACCGTGACCGTGCTGGTGCCCAGCTTGGTGGGGGTGCCGGAGATCAGGCCGGTGGAGGCGTTGAGCGACAGGCCGGCCGGTAGGCCGGTGGCCGTGTAGGTCAGCGCGCCCGGGTTGGTGCTGGTGGCCTGGATCTGCAGGCTCGCGGACTTCTTGACCAGCGTGGTCTGGGGGCCGGGGTCGGTGACCGTCACGCCCTCGACGATGCGCGGGCCGACGTTGATGGCGGCCCAGGCGTTGGCGGCGTTGTTGTAGGTTTCGCTGCCGAGCCCGTACAGGTCGGCGGCTGCCTGCAGGGTGGCGGTGCGGGCGGCGGCGTAGTTGGTGGAGGAGGTCATATAGGTCGACAGCGCGCGGTACCAGATCTTCGCGGCGGCGTCGCGGCCGATCCCGGTGACGGGCAGGCCGTCGGAGGTCGGGCTGTTGTAGCTCACGCCGTTGACGACCTTGGCGCCGCTGCCCTCGGAGGCCAGGTAGAACCAGTGGTTGGCCGGGCCGGAGGAGTAGTGGACGTCGATGCTGCCGATGCCGGAGTACCAGGCGTCCTTGGACCTGCCGTCCTTGCTCGGCTGGTCCATGTAGCGCAGCGGGGTGCCGTTGCCGTTGATGTCGATCTTCTCGCCGACCAGGTAGTCACCCGGGTCGGTCTCGGAGTTCTCGTAGAACTCGACGGCCGCGGCGAAGATGTCGGAGGTCGCCTCGTTGAGACCGCCGGACTCGCCGCTGTAGATCAGGCCGGCGGTGTTGGAGGTGACGCCGTGGGTCATCTCGTGGGCGGCCACGTCGACGGCGGTCAGCGGCTTGGCGTTGCCCGCACCGTCGCCGTAGGTCATGCAGAAGCAGGAGTCGGACCAGAACGCGTTGACGTAGGCGTTGCCGTAGTGGACGCGGGAGTAGGCGCCGACGCCGTCGTTCTTGATGCCGTTGCGGCCGTGGACGTCCTTGTAGTAGTCCCACGTGGCCTGGGCGCCGAACGCGGCGTCAACACCGGCGGTCTGACGGTCGCTCGGCAGGCCGTTGCCCCACACGTCGTCCGCGTCGGTGAACAGCGTGCCAGTGCCGGTCGAGCCGCCGTTCAGGTCGTACGTCTTGTGGCCGCCGCGGGTGCCGTCGGTCATCTCGTAGGTCGAGCCCGACAGCGTGGTGCCGAGGGTGACCTGGCCGTTGTACTGGCCGGTGCCGGTGCCGGTCTCGATGCCCTGGTACTCGAACAGCTTGGCACCGGTGGTGGCGTCGGTGATGACGTGCAGCTCGGACGGGGTGCCGTCGTGCTGCACGCCGCCGATCACGGACTCCCAGGCCAGCACGGGCTTGCCGGAGGCGGCCCAGACGACCTTGCGGACGGTGTCGGCCTTCGGGGAGGTGGTGCCCTTGGCCTTGGCGCGACCGAGCGCGAAGGTCTTCACCGAGTCGGCGCTCTTCACGGCGGTGGTCGAGGCGACCTTCACCGTAGCCTTGGTCGCCTTGCTGACGCCCTTGACGGTGCCGTTCGCCGCCGCGTGGACGACGAGATCGCCGCCGAGGACCGGCAGGCCCGCGAAGGTCCGCTCGTAGCGGGTGTGCACCGTGCCGTCGGCGTCCTTCAGGACGGACTTCGCCAGCAGTTGCTCCTGGCCGCCCAGGCCCAGGGTCCTGGCGGTGGTGGCGACGGTGGCCTGCGCGTCGGCGAGCAGCGTGGCGCGCTCACTCGGGCTGAGCTGGACCTGCAGCGCGCCGGCCCGTACCTGCGGCTTGGGAGCGTCGGCCTGGGTGCCGGCGGTGGCGGGCGTCGGGAGCGCAACAGCGATCATCGCGGCGCCTGCTAAGAGCGCGCTCGCGGCTACAGCCTTGCGGGGGGTCTTTCTCACGCGGAACTCCTTCTGCGGCGACCGGGGTTGCGGTCGGTGACAGCCCGGGCAGGGGGTACTGCCCGAGTAGAGCTGGTGGTGCGGTGAGGAGGACATGGCAGCAGCGGTGCGAGATCCCTGTGGGGAACGCATAGCCCCGTGCGGCCGATCGAGAGCCTGCCATTGTCGACCTGTTCATGTCATGTCCTTGATGGTGTCTGGTTCCTGACATGCCGGATTCCGACAGCCCAGGTGACTCCCTCCGGTCCTGGCCGCCGCGCACGGCGGTGCAGCGGCAGTACTCCGCTACCGCCGGATCTTCCGCACCGCCGCCCTGCGGGGCTCGGGAAGTCGTCGCTGCAGGTCAAACCCTTAGCGGTGCTCGTTGATGACGCCGCCGAGGATGCGGGTGCGCAGGAGTCGGCGGTTTTCGGGCTCGTGGCCAGGTTTCGGGTTTGCTGCACAGCCCGGTCGCGGGTGGGGTGGGCGGCGATGTGCAGGTGCCGGGTGCTGTGTTCGACCTGCGCGTTGTCGATCCTCCCGGCGGTTCCGGTCTACTGGCGCTGGACCCCGACGGTGTGCGTGCCCTTCTTCACGTCCCCGGTCTCGTCGACCACCAGCACCGCATCCTCGTCGTGCAGATGCTCAAGCACGTACTCACGCACGTCATCACGCACGCGGTCGGCATCCCACCGGGCCCGGCCGAGCAGGTGCTGCATGCCCTCCGGACTCGCCTCCCCGGCCCACTCGGCGATCGACCAGCAGTTCTTGCGCGGCAGGTCCGACAGCAGCCCCAGCACCAGATCCCTCACCCGGCGCCGGGGCTCAACCCGCGCGAACCGGCCCGCCATCCGGCCCATCAGGGCCTCGAACGCCTCCTGCCGGCGGGCAGGGTCTACGCTGCGACCTGCGGCCACTGCATGATCTTCAGTCTTCACACACCGATGATCAGGGGTGGCCGCGACCTTCCCGCAGTCGGTCCACCAGCAAGATCAATGTCTACGGCTGGAGTACTAAGAACGCGTCCGGCACAGTTCCTGACCCACGAGTGTGGTCATGGCCTGCTGGGTGTCCTGGCCGCCGTCACGGGTGACGTACACCACGGCGGTCCGGGTCCCGTCCCGGGTGGCGCCGCCCCAGGCGACATAGCCGAGGAGCTCGCCCCGGTGGCCGAAGTAGCTGCCGCCACAGGGCAACGGGATCTCGGCCAGACCGAGTCCATACCTCACGCCCAACTCGGGCGCGGGCATGGTGGTCGTCATCTCGTCGAGCTGCGCCGGAGCCAGCAGGCGGCCGCCGAGCAGCGCGGCGTAGAACCGGTTCAGATCATGCGCGGTGCTGATGATCGAGCCGGAGCCGACGGCCATACTCGAATTGAGCTCTGTGACGTCGATGTCGGTGTCGGTGCCGAACGCGGTGTAGCCCTGGGCGTGCGGGCCCAGGATGGACGGGAAGTCGCCGGGCGTACTGGTGTCCCTCAGGTCCAGGGGGCGGATGATCCGGTCCCTCACCTCCCGTGCCCAACTCCGGCCGGTGACCTTGTGGATGACCATCGCGGCGAGAATGTAGTTGGTGTTGGAGTACGACCAGCCGGCGCCCGGGCAGAACTTGGGAGGGTGACGCATCGCCAGACCCACCAGGTCCTCGGGGGTGTACGTGCGGAACCGCTCGGCCCGATAGCCGTCCGCGCTGTTCAACGCGGATATCTCCGGCCCGACATCAGGGATGCCGCTGGTGTGCTGCAGCAACTGCCGCACGGTGATCCGGCTGCCGTCGTTGCCGTTTCCCCGGACCACTCCCGGCAGCCACTGCTCGACGGTGTCCTCCAGGGACAGTCGCCCCTCGCCGACGAGTTGCAGCACAACCGTGGCGGTGAAGGTCTTGGTGGCACT
The DNA here is from genome assembly GCF_042802415.1 of Streptomyces sp. NPDC057486. Classification (NCBI taxonomy): domain Bacteria; kingdom Bacillati; phylum Actinomycetota; class Actinomycetes; order Kitasatosporales; family Streptomycetaceae; genus Streptomyces; species Streptomyces sp. NPDC057486. Next base: position 18,286 of record NZ_JBHVEE010000088.1, read on the forward strand.
GCCGATCCGGAACCTGCCGTACCGCGGCATCGGCCTCCTTGTGTTCGTCGCGGCCGTTCCCGCGTACGCGCTGTCGCGTGCGTCCGGTGACGTCACCTCGGCGTGCACACCGACGGCCCCAGTGTCGTGGATCGCCTCCACCTGCCGTTGGAGCGGATCGGTCGGCCGTGACTTCGCCACCGCCGTGGGCGCGGTCGATGCGGCGAGGACGGCTGTGGCCAGGCTGGTCAGGACGAGCAAGCCTCGCCGACGCCTTCTTGACCCATGCATGACGACCCCTTCTCTGTTCAGGTTGCACGCCTTCAGGGACCGCTCAGGCCGTGGCCCGCGACTGTGCGGCCCCCGGAACCGACGGTCGGCAACCATCCCAGCAGCAGAGGGGGGATCGCCCCATCCGGCTTTCCCCCTGACATACCGATGCGCTGTCCTCAGGGCGGTGCCGGGGGCTACCCCCCCAAGGATGTGGCCGGCTGTTTCACGTGGTGATCTTGGCGATGAATGCGGCGAGGTTCGTGACGGTCCGCTGGATCTTCTCCTCCAGGGTGAGGGACTCGTGGAGGCGTGCGCCGGCGCCCGCGTCCTTCTTGCCTCGCACGTACAGCGGGCAGGCGAGGTCGCTGCACATGTAGACGCCGACCGAGTTGCCCTGCTGCCCGGCCTTCCCGGACTTCGGCGCGACCATCAGGGAGACGCCTCCGGTGTGGGTGGTCACGCATACCGAGCACATGCTTCGCCGCATCTGCCAGGAGCCCACGTCGGAGGAGCGCAGCTGGATGCCGACCGTGCGGCCGTCCAGTTCGGTCACGAGGTAGGCCCGGTCGAGGGCCTGGGGGTCTCGCCAGCCGAGGAAGTCCAGGTCGTCCCAGGGCTGCTCGGCCAGGTCGCGGGGGACGGGCAGGCGCTTCGCCTCGCCCTTGGTGCAGTTCACGAACGCGGTACGGATGTCTTGCTCAGTCAGCGGCTTCATGGAAGACACGCTAAGTTGCCTAAAGCTATTAGGCAACTGCATAATGGTTCTCGTTGGATAGGAGGAAGGTTATGGTTCGAGCAGGGCTAACCCCGGAGCGTCTGACCCGGGCGGGAGCGGAACTGGCCGACGAGGTCGGCTTCGACCAGGTGACCGTCTCGGCGCTCGCCCGGCGGTTCGACGTCAAGGTTGCGAGTCTGTACTCGCACCTGAAGAACTCCCAGGACCTCAAGACCAGGATCGCCCTGTTCGCGCTGGAGGAACTAGCCGACCGGGCTGCCGACGCCCTGGCCGGACGGGCCGGCAAGGACGCCCTGGCGGCCTTCGCGGATGCCTACCGCGACTACGCTCGGGAGCACCCCGGTCGCTACGCCGCCGCCCGGCTCAGGCTCGACCCCGAGACGGCGGCCGCCAGTGCCGGCGCTCGGCACGCACAGATGACGCGGGCGATCCTGCGCGGCTACGACCTGCCGGAGCCGGACCAGACGCACGCGGTCCGGATGCTGGGCAGCGTCTTCCATGGTTACGTCAGCCTGGAGCTGGCCGGAGGCTTCGAGCACAGCGCCCCCGACGCGCAGGAATCCTGGGCCTGGATCGTGGACGGCCTCGACGCTCTGCTGCGGAACCGGGCCACACCCTGACCGGATGAAGGCCGCACCGCCTGAGGCGGTCCGCGGCGCCGCGCGCCGGCTCGCATGAACAATCCGAAAATCTTGATCAACAGGCTGAGGCAATGAACACAGGGCACGACACGATCACCACACCTGTCACCGCGGACATGCTGCGCGGCTCCCTCGATGTGGAAGCGACCGCGCACGGTCTGCTGCCGCACCGGCTGCCCGCCCGGGCGCGCCGGCAGATCCCCGACGACCAACTGGCCGTGGCCGAGGCCCAGCCCTCCGGTGTGCGCTTGGCTTTCCGCACCCGGGCCACCACGATCGAACTGGACACGCTGCCCACCAAGCGGGTCTACCGAGGTTTCCCGGCCCCGGCGGACGGCGTGTACGACCTGCTGGTCGACGGCCGTCTCACTGCCCAGGCCACGGTGGCCGGCGGTAATGTGCGCACGATCACCGACATGCTCACCCAGTCCTCCGAGCTGTCGGAGGGGCCCGCCGGCACCGCCCGGTTCGCCGATCTGCCGCCGGGTGACAAGGATGTCGAGATCTGGCTTCCGCATACGGAGATCACCGAGCTGATTGCCCTGCGCACCGACGCCCCCGTCGAGCCGGCTCCGGACAGCGGGCGCAGGGTGTGGCTGCACCACGGCAGTTCCATCAGTCACGGCTCGAACGCCGCGCATCCGACCGCCATCTGGCCGGCGCTGGCAGCTGCCCAAGGTCAAGTGGAACTAATCAACATGGGGTTCGGCGGCAGCGCGCTGCTCGACCCGTTCACCGCCCGTGCGATGCGGGACACCGCCGCGGACCTGATCAGCGTCAAGCTCGGCATCAATGTCGTCAACTCCGACGTGATGCGCCTGCGTGCCTTCACCCCTGCGGTGCACGGCTTCCTCGACACCATCCGCGAGGGGCATCCGACCACGCCGCTGCTGGTCGTGTCCGCCATCCTGTGCCCGGTCCAGGAGGACACCCCGGGCCCTCTCGCGCCCGACTTCGACGGCGGGACCCTGCGGTTCAAGGCGACGGGCGATCCGGCCGAACGCGCCGCCGGGCGCCTGACGCTCAACGTCATCCGTGACGAACTGGCCCGGATCGTCCACCAGCGGGCGGCCGACGACCCGAACCTGCACTACCTCGACGGCCGTGATCTGTACGGCGAGAAGGACTATGCCGAATTCCCGCTGCCCGACGAGGTCCACCCCGACCCTGCGGGACACCGCCGCATCGGCGAGAACTTTGCGCGGCTCGCGTTCGGCGACGGCGCCCCCTTCGCCGCCGGAACCGATTGACCGGATCGCGGTCACGTAGACCGCGATCGCTACGTAGCCGCTCTGATGCCGGGGGAGTTCCCGCCCGCGTGGCCGATGCGGGCGCCGGGTTCCAAGCGCAGGCACATCAGGCCGGCTGGGTGGTGATGGGTCCCCTCGGTGATGCCTCGACGGACGGCGACCGCGGAAATCTCGACCTTCGCGCGCAGGACCTGCCGCGTCTGCTCCGAGATGGAGGCGTCGGTGGGGATCGTCCCCGTCTTCGGGACGATGGGCAGCTCGGGCTCCAGTGCGAAGTCCTCACGCGGGGCACCGCGGCGGCAGCGGTGTCCCGCGCATCGGGCTCAGCCCTTCGATGCGCCTCTCCCGGACGCGATCGGTTCCTGGTTCGACCTGTACGGCGGACCGTGAGCAGCTTCTGCCGTTGCCGTTGCCGTTGCCGTTGCCGTTGCCGTTGGCGCCCCGCTCGGCCGGGCGAGGGAGGCGAGGGCGAAGAGCCCCTCGACGATCAAGGACGAGTCAGGAGGCGGGGAACAGGGGCCAGCCGGACATCAGGCCGCCGTCGAGCGTGAGTGTCTGGCCGGTGATGTAGCTGGCCTTGTCCGACCCCAGGTACTGCACGGCCGCCGCGATCTCCTCGGGGGTGCCCGGACGGCCCATCGGAAGTACGGAGTTGACGGCGGCGCGGACGGCGTCGCTGCCGGTGGCGCGCTCGTACATCGCTGTCCTCGTGTAGCCGGGTGCCACTGCGTTGACGCGGATGCCGTGCTTGGCGCCCTCCAGGGCCGCGGCCTTGGTGATACCGACGACGGCATGCTTGCTACCCGCGTACAGGGCATAGTCGGGGTAGCCCATCAGGCCGTAGGTGGAGCTGACGTTGACGACGCTGCCGCCACCGTCCTGCGCCCTCATTGCCCGGAACTCGTGCTTCAGGCTGAGGAGCGTGCCCTTGACGTTGGTGTCGAAGGTTTCCTCGTACAACTCGTCGGTCACCTCGGTGATCGGGGTGAGCCTGCCCTCGGTACCGGCGTTGTTGAAGGCGACGTCGAGTCGCCCGAAGTGTTCCAGCGCGCGGTCGACCAGGTTTTGGACCTCGGCGTCTCGGCGTACGTCGGTCTTCACGAACAGGGCTCGGCCACCGCTGCTCCCGACTTCCTTGGCGAGCGCGTCGCCTTCGTCCTGGTGGCGTCCGCTGACCACCACGTTCGCGCCCTCACGGGCGTAGGCGAGGGCGGTTGCGCGGCCGATCCCGGTAAGCGCGCCGGTGATGAGGACAACAAGAGCAGGCATGACGTGGTCCTTCGGTAGGGGCTTGCAGGCGTGAGGGGCGTGACGACGGGGGAAGACGGTGACCTTTTGGGCCACATACCAGAGGAACCTGACCCCGGATCCCCGCGGTGCCGATCTCCGCGTGCACGCGGCGTGCAAGTCGGTGAGCTCATTCGTGTGCCCCGGCCCGCAGTATGCGCCGGTACCGGTCCGCGTCGACAAAGTCCTGCCCTGGCCCGACAGCACACCCGCGGTCGAGCCGGATCGGATGCCGACACCCTGTACTTCACCGATCTGCTTCCAGGGGCGTGCAGTGGTGTCAGAAGGATCGGTTTTCCGCGCTGACCATCCAGGCGTGCTTCTCAAGGGAGTCGATGATCGCGTGCAGCAGATCGGCTGTGGAGGGATCCTCGCTGTCGACCTGGGCATGGTGGGTACGCACCGTATCGACGGTGGCACGCAGGCGCGTGGTGACAAGATCGACAACAGTGCTCACACTCAGCTCTCCTTCCGGGAATGCGGGGAGAGTGGTGCTCGCAGCCACAGTGTCGGAGCGACCGTCCGGCAACGTCGCCAGGGCGCGCATGCGTTCGGCGACGATGTCGGCCGACTCCCTTGCGTCGTCGACGATTTGATCAAGTTGCAGGTGCAGGTCCCGGAAGTTGTGGCCGACCACGTTCCAATGGGCCTGCTTCCCCTGGAGGTGCAGTTCGACGAGATCCACCACGATCTGTTGCAACGCTCGGGTCAACTGCGGCGAGGCCGTGAATCCGGCGGCATCGTTCTCCGAACGTCGGGAACCCCCAGGGGAAGCATTCATGACGCGTCTCCTTGTGCATGGATCGCATAGCAGCCCCCTGGAACTGGAGGCTGCCTTTCTACGCGATCAAGCGTACGTAGGTCTCTCATTGCCGCCACTGCGCCTGATCCGCTTGGGCGGCCATGCGATCAGGGGGAGACCCGGAAGGATGCCCACCGTGGGGAGCGGGAGGAGAAGAGCTCCGCCCTCGTCCGCTCATTTGCGCCGGAGTTCACGGCTCACGACCGGGATCGACAACGAGTGGCTGTGCAGCAGGGGAGTACAGCAATCGCTGCAACCGCAACCGATCGACCTCGTCCCCAGCACGACGGCTGATCAGCCGAGCAGACCCCAGCGACCGCGTCGCTCCTAAGGACTGTCCCGTAACCCCTGGCGGGCGCACGACGCCGGCTACGACACCGCGCTGCGTTGTCGGAACGCCCGAATGCGCCCAGTATGAGGACAGTCCTCCGCCTTGCGATGCACCGCATCCGACGTCGCGCGCTGTTCCGTCAGGGATTACGGGACAGCCCTTGGCTCGCCGAGGGCCGGGTGGTGCTGGATCTGGCGCAGTCTGATCAGTTCGGCGCGGCGGTGTCCTACCTGCCGGCGAGCCTGGGCGCGGTGCGCACCGACGCCGACTACGACACGATCCATCCCACCGGCACAAACCACCCGCTGGTCGCCGGACTGCGTACCAGCGGCGGGTTGCTGTTCACCGAAACGCTCGCCGCACTCCGCTCGGCAGGCGTCCGTGTCGCCCTCACCACCGGCTTCGACCGCCAGGTCACCGACCCGCTACTGGAATCCCTCGGCTGGCGCGTCGGCGACCACCTCGACGCCGTCGTCTGCGCCTCCGAAGTACCTGCCGGCCGCCCCGAGCCCCACATGATCCACCGCGCCATGGAACTCACCGGGGTCACCGACCGTACGACCGTCCTGGTCGCCGGCGACACCGCACTCGACACCGTGCCGGCCACGCCGCCCGCGCCACAACCGTCATCGGCGTACTCACCGGCGCCCAGACCCGGCACGAACTCGCAGCCGAACACCCCACTCACATCCTCGACGGCGTCCACCGGATCCCAGCACTCCTCGGCATGTGACCGGTATCGGCAAGACCGGCCTCGGCCAGGCCATATCGACAGTGCTCGCCCCGTGGCGGAAGCCCCGGGCCGTCCACGACCCCGGTGGCCCCTGCCGCGTCCAGCTCGTGGGAGGACCTCATGCGGGGAGCCGTCCGCGCGGGAAGATCGTGTGACTCGAGCGGAGGCGTCTGCTGGGCACGCCATGCTCCTCGTCGATGCGCCGCCCCGGACGGCGCTGCTCCGGTGACGGTTCATGACCGACCCCGCGGAGTCCCGACGGGTTCGCGTCACCAGTCCCCGATAAAATGGGCGAGTCGGGAACGTCCGCTTCCAGCAAGGGTACGGAGCCATCACCTGCTCAAGGCCGAGGCGGCCGACCGATCTGGAAGGGAACCGTCATGGCCGAACAGATCACGTATCGCCGAGTTCACGAGGAAGCTGCGCCGAAGGACGGCAAGCGCGTGCTGGTCGACCGGGTCCGGCCCCGCGGCATGCGCAAGGAGGACGCGCATCCGGGCGAGTGGCAGCGTGCTGCCGCCCCGTCCAGCGAACTGCGGAGGTGGTCCATGGCCATGCGCCCAGCTGCTTCACCGAGTTCCGTCGCCGCTACCCGGCAGAACTGCGCGACGCCGGGCATCACGAGGCGGCCGAGCATCTGCGTGACCAGGCAGCACACAACAAGCTCATACTGCTGGCCGCCACCAAGGATGTGGACCACGGCCAGGCCGCTGTTCTCGCCGAGTGGCTGACCAGGAGCCGATGACCATCACGCAGGACACCAGCGGCGACGGTCTCCGTCATCTGCGCCGACCGGTCCGTGGCAGACCGCGATCGGGATGTGGGTTGATCGTCCAGGCCTCATCGTGCCGGCGGATCCTGCGCCGTCCACAGAAGTGAAGAAGGATGGCCATGCGAACGAACATCGTCCGGCACGAGAGCATGATCGTCAGCTATGACGTGGTTGACGGCTGGACCGTCGTGGAGGTCGACGGTGAGGTGGATGCCCATACCGCGCCCATGATCCGCGAAGCGGTGATCAAGCTTCTCGATGAGGGGCGCCGCCACTTCGTTTTGGACTTGGGCTTCGTCGCCTTCATGGATTCGATGGGGTTGGGCGTGATCGTGGCGATCACGAAACGCATCCGTGAGTACGAGGGATCGCTGCATATCGCGTCCGTGTCGAGCCGGGTGCTCAGGATCTTCGACCTCAGCGGCATGCGTGAGAGCTACGAGTTCTACCCCTCGGCAGCGGAAGCGGTGCAGTCGCCCCCGTCGCCCGGAAGCCTCGCGCACTGGCCCCATCCCACCTCCGACTGAGGAACGCGCGGCGTCGCCGAACCAGGTGTTCAGATGGCGGCCGACCCGTGGTGGGTGCGCGGCCCCGTGTGGGGTGCGGTTTCCTCCATGTTCGATCTCAGCTGTGGCCGTGTGGTGTTACCTCCGTTCACGGGAGGAGGGCGAGGCAGGCCAGGACAGTCCTGCACGACGGTGTGCAGTGTTCGAGCAGTGCTTTGATGTCGGCCAGGAAAGCGGTGCCGGTCGGCGGGCGCGTGTCTCTCACTGCGCCGTGCTGTCCGAGGGGGTGCGCAGGGCGAGCAGGGCCACGTCGTCGTCGAACACCTTCCGGCTTCGGCTGATCAGGGTGTCGCAGAGCTCCTCCAACGGTGCCGTGGCCAGGCGGGCGGCCTGTTCGGCCAGGTCACTCAGCCCGGTGTCGATGTCCTGGTCGCGGCGTTCGACCAGCCCATCGGTGAACAGCAGCAGCGTGCTGCCGGGCGGGAGGGGGTGGTCGTGGGTGAACCGGGAGACGGACGCGTCGATGCCCACCGGGATTCCGTGACGGGCGGGCGCCAGGTAGCGCGTGCTGCCATCCGCACCGATCAGCAGCGGCGGCAGATGCCCGGCGTTGCTCCAGTCGAAGGTGTACCCCTCGCCCTCTGGGCCATGCTCGATGCGGCCGAGTACCAGGGTGGCCGTGGGCGGGTCGTCGAACATCGTCAGCGCGTGGTCCAGTTTTGACATGACGAGGCCGGGCGGCCCGCACCGGTCGAGGGCGATCGCCCGCAGCATGTTGCGGATCTGCCCCATCAGCGGGGCGGCCTCCACGTCGTGACCGGTCACGTCACCCACCACGACGCAGGTGGCGCCATCGGGCAGGACCATGGCGTCGTACCAGTCCCCGCCCAGCCTCAGCAGTTCGGACGCGGGTTCATAGCGGGCCGCGGCCTCGAGCGGCGAGAGGTCGGGAAGGACAGGCAGCATGCGGCGCTGAAAGTGCTCGGCGGCGCGTTTGAGCTGCTGATACAGGCGGGCGTTTTCGAGGCTGACGCCCGCGGCACTGGCCAATGCCGTCAGCAGGCCCTCGTCATCGTCATCGAAGGGTGTGCCATCCAACTTGTCGGCGACGTAGAGGTCCCCGTAGACGTTGCCGCGCACCACGAGCGGAACGCCCAACAGGGTCCGCATGACCGGATGCCGGGGCGGGAAGCCGACCGAATGAGGGTGCGTGGCCACATTCGCCACCCGCAACGGTTCCCGGTCGTCGACCATGGTGTGCAGCAGCCCATGGCCCTGCGGCAGGCCCAGGGCGGCGCACAGGTGCGGATCGTCGACGCCCACGGTGATCAGGTCGATGATCTTGCCGCTCTCCGAAACCACCCCAAGTGCCCCATAGCGCGCGGCAACCAGATCGGTGGCCGCCTCCACGATCCGGTGCAGCACGATGCGGGTGTCCATGTCGGCGCTGACCGCCCCGACCGCGCCCAGCAGGCGCCGCAGTCGGCGCGCGTCCAGAGCACGTTGCGGCGGCACGGGCACGCCGCCCCGGGCCTGGCCCCGTCCCCGCTTCTGCCACGGGCTGTGCGCCATGGTGCTTCCTCTCGGCGCCATTGGGCACCGTCATCATGTCGCCCTGCCTTGTCACACTACGCGCTCACTCGACCGGGAGCAGGCCGAAGCGGAGCGCCGTCCCTGTGCCCGGCCCAGGAGGCCCCTGTGTCAGGCTCCCTCTGTCGTCGTGCGCCCGCCAGGGATTACGGGACAGCCCTTGGTCCCGGTCGCTCATCGGCAGCAGGCGCACCATGGCCAACGCGGTCGTCACGCCTGGGTGGGCCAGTCGCATCAGCGCGACCGATCATGTTGCCGCAGCCCTCGGCAGCCGCGCCGGAGCACCGACGCGAGCGACCGGCGTCGGGCTCCTGTGCACCCCCGCATACTGACCCCCACCAGGGCGCATGAGGTATTCGGCGAGGGCAGCGTCAGTGCGGGGCACCGCTGCGCCGCGCGTAGGCGCGGGCAGCGCGGGCGCGGTCGCCGCAGCGGGTGGAGCACCAGTGGCGTCGGCCGTGGGTGCGCAGGAGGAAACGGTCGCAGGGGGAGGAGCCGCAGGCGGCAAGGAGGTCGGCGTCGGGACCGGTGAGCAGGTCGGCGGCGTCGGCGGCGAGGGTCGCCAGTGCGTGGTTGACGGCCTGGTCGGTGGGGTGTGCCTGGATGCGGCGCAGTCCCTGGGCCCCGTCCCAGGCGAGCAGGGGTGCGGTGGGTACGGCCGTGAGTGCCTCGTTCACCGCGAACAGGGATTCCTCGGGCGGGGTGGTGCCGTCGACGCGGGCGGCAAAGAGGGTCCGCACGTGTGCGCGCAGCGTGCGCATCCGCTGTGCGCACACCTCGTACAGCTGCACGCCCGGGGTCGTCAGGTCGTGGGCGGCGAGCCAGCGCATGGCCGATTCGGGGGCGGCGAGCAGGTCGTAGCTCTGGCCGGCGGGCAGGGTCGCGGCGGTGTCGGCGAAGTCCAAGGAGTGGTACCGGTCGGCACCCGGAGCTGGGGGCAGAGCGGTCTGCGCAGTGTCGGTGGCCAGGGTGTCGTCCATGCATCTCATGGTAGCGCTTGCATTTTTCCGTGATGCCTGCCTAGCTTGGAGTCACGTTAAATGCAGAGAGTTTCCGTTAGAAATGAGGGAGACGTGATGTCCCAGCTCAACGCCGAGCAGTTCCCGGTCCGCACGTTCGGCGGGCCGACCGCCCTGTTCGAGTACGGCGGCCTGCGCTTCCTGACCGACCCGACCTTCGACGGCCCCGGTGAATACCCCTCGCCCGGCCCGACCCTGACCAAGACCGCGCCCTCCGCCGCCACCCCTGCAGACCTCGGCCCCATCGACGTGGTCCTGCTCTCCCACGACGAGCACGCCGACAACCTCGACACCTCCGGTCGGGCTCTGCTTGCCGACGTCCCCCTCACCCTGACCACTCCCGGCGGCGGACGGCGCCTCGGGGAGAAGGCCAAGGGCCTGGCCGACTGGGAGTCGATCGAGCTGGAGCGTCCGGGCGGAGGCACGGTCACCGTCACCGGTGTTCCCGCCATCCACGGCCCCGGTCGGCGCGAGGAGGTCGAGCCCTTCTCCGGCCAGGTCGTCGGCTTCGTCCTGACCGGCGAGGGCCTGCCGGCGGTCTACGTCAGCGGCGACAACGCCTCCCTCGACGCGGTCCGGCAGATTGCCGAGCGCTTCGCCCCGGTGGGCACCGCCATCCTGTTCGCCGGCGCACCCCGCTTCCCCATGCTCTTCGACGGCAATCTGATCGTCCTGGACAGCGAGCAGGCCGCCGAGGCCGCCCGGATCCTCGGCGCCCGCCGCGTCGTCCCGGTCCACCACGACAGTTGGGCCCACTTCACCGAGGGACACGAGGAACTGGAGGCCGCCTTCACCGCCGCAGGCCTGGCCGACCGCCTGGACCAGGACTGGACGCAGCGCGTCTGAACCTGAACTGCCGTTCAGGAACCAAGACCTCGTGCCGGTCGGGGCCCGATACGCGTCGGGCCCCGACTCCGGCAGCAGCCCCCCGCGGGTCCCGGCGCCGCACCAGGACGACAGGGAAGGGGCCCATCACGTGTCCACCGAAACCAATGCCGGCCTCGTGCGCCGCTTCTACCAGGCCCTTGAGCACGGGGACTACGACATGCTCGCCGGCATGTTCCACCCGGACCGCCCTGCACCGCCTCACGCCGACGGCGCTCGTGGGCGAACCTCGGGACCACACCGGGCAGGGCGCCCTGCCGCCGACCCTGGGCCCGACGCACCAGTGCGACCCCACCCGGCACGTCAAGGCCGAGTCGGCTGATCAGGTGCCGATACCGCGATTCTGCGTAGCCCCTTCGAGTAATGCGTTACCCATAAGGGGCGAACCGGAACGACAAGGGGCGCAGGCTGGCAGGTAGATCGACGGGAGAGTGGTGCATGCCCCTGCGGAGGCGTAAGGCGATGCTGAAGACCCAGGCCGGGCCGGCGACGGCCAGTGGATACGGCGCGGTGGATGCGCGCCTGCCCGTCAGCGAGTTGGCCAGGCCGTTGCTGCGCAAGGCCTTTCCCGACCACTGGTCTTTTCTCCTCGGCGAGATCGCCCTTTACTCCTTTGTGGTCCTGCTCCTCACGGGCGTGTACCTCACCCTGTTCTTCAACCCGAGCATGACGGAGAGTGTCTACATCGGTTCCTATGTGCCCCTTCAGGGCGAGAGGATGACGCAGGCCTACACCACCACCCTCGACATCAGCTTCGATGTGCGCGGAGGCCTGCTGATGCGTCAGATCCACCACTGGGCGGCTCTGGTGTTCGTCGCCGCGATCGCCGTCCACATGCTGCGGATCTTCTTCACCGGTGCCTTCCGTAAACCGCGGGAGGCCAACTGGATCGTGGGCGTGACACTGTTCGTACTCGCGCTCCTCGAAGGATTCGCGGGTTACTCGCTGCCCGACGACCTGCTGTCCGGTACGGGCCTGAGGACGGCGGCCACCATCATGGGGTCGATCCCTGTCGTCGGAACGTACCTTGAGCTGTTCGTCTTCGGAGGACAGTTCCCGGGCGATGACGTGATCCCTCGTCTGTACCCCGTGCATGTCCTGCTCGTGCCCGGTCTTATCGTGGCGCTGATCACCGCTCATCTCATCCTGGTTGTCTATCTCAAACACACCCACTGGGCGGGTCAGGGGAAGACCAATAAGAACGCCGTCGGCTCACCGGCGTTCCCACACTTCACCGCGAAGACCACAGGTTTCTTCTTCATGGTGTTCGGCGTACTGACCTTGCTGGGTGCGCTCGCCCAGATCAACCCTGTGTGGGACTACGGCCCCTACCGCGCCAACCAGGTATCCGGTAACGCGCAGCCGGACTGGTATGTCGGATTCCTGGAGGGCGCGCTCCGGCTGATGCCGCCATGGGAGACCGACATCGCGGGCCACACCATCATGTGGAATGTGTTCATTCCGGCGATCGTGCTGCCGGGCTTGGTCTTCACAGTGCTGTTCCTCTATCCCTTTTTCGAGAAGTGGTTGACGGGCGACCGCGCGGAACACCATCTGTGCGACCGGCCGCGCAACCGGCCGACCCGTACGGGGCTCGGCGTGGCGGCCATCGTCTTCTACGCCGTTCTCCTCGTCGCCGGCGGCAACGACGTCGTCGCCCTCTCGTTCAGGGTTTCGATCGAGGCCATGATCTGGATCCTCAGAATCGCGCTGATCGCCGCCCCGGTTCTGGCCTTCGCGCTGACCAAGCGCCTCTGTCTCGCCCTTCAGATGCGGGACCGCCGACGGCTGGCCGAGGGCGAGGAGACCGGCCAGGTGGTCCAGTCGGTGAACGGAGACCTCTCGGAGAGCCACCGAGGCCTGAGCCAGACAGCCCGCCACCGCATCCTGATGCGTGATGTCCCGACGCCTCTGGAGCTTCCCGCGGAGAGCCCGATCTCGCGTCGGCAACGGCTTCGGACCGTGCTGAGCAGCTGGTACTACGGGGACCTCGTGGAACTGCCGGCCACGGACGAGCAACGGTCCCACATCGCAGAGCGGATGGCGCCGCCGGAGCCGGTCCGCAGGCTTGAGGACTGAGAACCGTCCTCAGGCCTGCGCACGCGCGTACTGGAAGACCATTCCGAACACCCCGGCCAGGACCACACCCAGCCCGATCAGGAAAAGCCACAGACCGAACACCACACCGAGGGCGAGCAGGGCCATCCCCGCGGCTGTCAGCGACGGCCAGATGCTGTGCGGGGAGAAGAAGCCCACGGGACCGGACCGCTCATCGACGTGCCCGTCCCCGCGGTCCTCGGGGCGCAGTCCTTTCCTCCGGTAGTTGGTGGCGAAGAAGAACGTGACCAGCAACGCCATGAGGAACGAGACGGTGAGAGCTGCCGTGCCTGTCGGATCACGGGACCACACGGCATAGAGAACATCGGTCACCAGGAAGAACCCCGCGACTCCGGCGAAGAGAATGGCCTCGGTCTTCATTGGCCCGACTCCTCTTCGGCGCCCGATGCGGAGTGGGACCCGCCTCGGCCGAGGCCCGGTTTCTCCTTCTCCGGCCCGATGGAGTGGCGCAGGTCGAAGGCCGGTGAGTCTGAACGTACGGGGGGCAGAGCCCGGAAGTTGTGCCTCGGGGGTGGACAGGAGGTCGCCCACTCCAGGGAACGGCCGAACCCCCAGGGGTCGTCCACCTCGACCCTCGGTGCGTAACGGCTGGTGCGCCACACGTTGTACAGGAACGGCAGGGTCGACAGGCCCAGCAGAAAGGAGCCGACGGACGAGATCGTATTGAGCAGGGTGAAGCCGTCCGCCGAGAGATAGTCGGCGTAACGCCGGGGCATTCCGGCCTCCCCCAGCCAGTGCTGGACCAGGAAGGTCAGCTGAAATCCGACGAACAAGGACCAGAAATGGATACGTCCGAGGCGTTCATCCAGCATGCGGCCGGTCAACTTGGGCCACCAGAAGTAGAAGCCGCCGAACATTGCGAAGACCACTGTTCCGAACAGCACGTAGTGGAGGTGGGCGACGATGAAGTATGAATCGGTGAGATGGAAGTCCAGCGGGGGTGAGGCGATCAGTACTCCGCTGAGGCCGCCGAGGAGAAATGTCACTAGGAAGCCGATCGCCCAGAGCATGGGTGTCTCGAACGAGATACTTCCGTGCCACATGGTGCCGATCCAGTTGAAGAACTTGACGCCGGTGGGCACGGCGATGATGAACGACATGGCGGAGAAGAAGGGCAGGAGAACGGCTCCCGTTGCGAACATGTGATGGGCCCAGACAACCGCTGAGAGCATGGTGATGCTGACCGTGGCCATCACCATTCCGAAATACCCGAACATCGGCTTCCTGCTGAACGCGGGAATGATCTCGCTCACCACTCCGAAGAAGGGCAACGCGACAATGTAGACCTCGGGATGGCCGAAGAACCAGAACAGGTGTTGCCACAGCAGCGCACCGCCGTTGGCGGAGTCGAAGACATGCGCCCCGAACTTCCGGTCGGCTTCGAGGACGAGCAGCGTGGCAGCGAGCACCGGAAAGGCGAACAGCGCGAGGATCGAGGTGAAAAGAACGTTCCAGGTGAAGATCGGCATTCGGAACATGGTCATACCCGGGGCGCGCAGGCAGACGATCGTAGTGATGAAATTGACCGATGCCAGGGTCGTACTGATCCCCGACAGCACCAGGCCCATGGCCCAGAGGTCTCCGCCGGCGCCGGGCGAAAAGACGGCACTGTTCAGCGGAGCGTAGGCGAACCAGCCGAAATGTGCCGCGCCGCCGGGCACCACGAATCCGGACACCACGATGATTCCGCCGAAGAGAAAGAGCCAGTAGGTGAGCGCGTTGAGGCGGGGGAAGGCGACGTCGGGCGCACCGATCTGCAGCGGCATGATGGCGTTCGCGAAGCCGCCGAACATCGGCGTGGCGAACAGCAGCATCATGACGGTGCCGTGGATGGTGAACAGCTGGTTGTACTGTTCTGTGCTGACGATCTGAAGTCCTGGCCGGGCCAGCTCCGCTCGCATGAGCATGGCCATCACTCCGGCCAGCAGGAAGAACCCGAACGCGGTGACCATGTAGAGATTGCCGATGACCTTGTGGTCCGTGGTCGTCAGCCATCCCATGAGTCTCACACCGGCATTGATGCGCCTGTTGGCCGACTCGGCCGGCGCGGCTTCGTGTAGGTCCTGCGCCATCGGTTCTCCGTCCCGCCAGGTTGACTCGATGGTGGAGCCTGCCACCATGGGCCGCCCGTACGACTGGCGGTGACACCTCGAATTTCACCGGTTCACCGATGCTCCGAACGGGTGTCCAAGGGCCCGACGTGTCCAGGATGCCCGGGGGCAGGAGTCAGACAGCTGTCCGTTCTGGTGCGAGCGAACGGGAACCGCGAAGCCGCCGCCGGTTCGGCGAACGGCGGACCGCATACGCGAAGCACACGCCGGCGTTCCGGCCGAAGCTGCACCACCGGTCGGTCGACGTCCGCCAGCCGCCGGGGAGTGTGCCCACGGACCGCATCGACCCGCCGTTCGAAGGCGAGCGGCGATGACGACACCGACCCGGTCTCTCATCGCTGTCGGCCTCGTGATCGTCACAGCGTGCGGCAGCCAGGTGCACCACGTGGGCTGCCCGTCATGGGACGTGGCGATCGCTCTGACAGAGGCTGCGATGCTCGCCCTCCCTGGGGCTTCCGGCCGACGAGGCGCCCGCAGCTGCCTGGGGCCCGTGGGGCGCTACTACCCTCACCGCCGGCCTGACGTGGGCCGTCTCCGACACCCTGCGCGACGTCTCCCTGAAGAGCCAGTGAGGCGCACGGCTCTGTCGGTACATGTGGACCAGAACTCTTGAAGGAGCCAGAGACGGGCATGTGATCCAAAGGGAGAGGGCCGTCCGGTGCAGGTCACCCTGTACTGAACGGCCCTTCGCCGGTTCTTTGGCCTGTTGTTCTGGTGGCCGGCGGCCTACGCGGCCATACATCCGCCTGCCTCAGCGGGTTCCGCCGGCGTCAGACGCCGGCCCGCTCGCTCTCCGGAGCGCCGGTGGCCTGCTGCGCCGCAGCCACCTTGTCGCTTCGCATCGCCAGCAGGGTGATGACTCCGCCTGCCGCAGCGATCGCGGCGGCCCAGATGAATGCCGCGCTGAAGCCGACTGTCAGTGCAGGCAGGTTGCCCAGCTGACCGGCGCCCTGCGACGTGGCCACCGCGGTCAGCGCGGCGAGGCCGAGAGCCGAGCCCACCTGGTAGGTGGTGTTGACGATGCCGGACGCCAGGCCCGCCTGCTCCTGCGGGGCTCCGGACATCGCAGCCATCATCGCCGGGATGTAGGCGAGCGACATGCCGAGCGCGGCGACCAGCGAGGCCGGCAGGACGTCGACCACGAACGTGCCGGTGGGCTCGACGGCGGACAGCCAGAACAGACCGGCGGCGAGGACGAGCAGACCTGCGCCGATCAGCGGCTTGGCTCCGAACCTCGCGAGCAGCCTCGCGGTGATCGCGGTCATGAAGATCATCAGTAGGCCGGTCATCGGCAGCAGCGCGGCACCCGACGCGAAGGCCCCGTAGCCGAGGACCTGCTGGAGGTACAGGTTGAGGAAGTACCACATGGGGATCCACGCGGCGCCGAGCAGAGCCATCGCGAGGTTGGCCGAGCCGAGCCGTGGGACGCGCCAGATACCGAGCGGCATGAGCGGCTCGCGCACCGTCTTCTGGATCACGAAGAAGAGCACGAGCAGCGCGGCGGCGCCGACCAGCTGAAGCACGGTGCCGATGGAGAGCCAGCCGGCTTCCGGCGCGCGAACGATAGCGAACACGGCGAGCGCCAGGCCGGCGGTGACCGCGGCCGCTCCGAGAACGTCGACGGCACCGCGACGGCTGCCGACAGCGGGCAGGAGCCTGGTCGCGGCGAGCGTGGCAACGCCGATCGGGACATAGATGATGAAGATCCACGGCCAGCTCAGCCACTCGGTGAACACGCCACCGAGGAACACACCGGCCGTGCCGCCCGCGGGAGCTGCGGCGCCATAGAGCGCCATGGCCTTGCCGAGTTCCTTCGGGTCGTGCGCGAAGAGCATCATCAGCAAGGTCATGGCCGAGGGTGCGATCAGCGCACCGCCCACGCCCTGCACCGCACGGCCGACGACCTCCACCCAGGCCGTTTGCGCGGCTGCCGCGACGATCGAGCCCGCGATCAGCACGACCCAGCCGGCGCTGAATATCCTGCGCGCGCCGATCAGGTCGGACAGGCGGCCACCGAGCAGCAACAGCCCGCCGAAGGCGATGACGTACGCATTGAAGACCCACTGCAACTCGCCCTGCGAGAAGCCGAGGTCCTTCTGCATCTCGGGGAGCGCCACCCCGATGATCGACGTGTCCATGATCACCATGAACTGCGCCGCGGCGAGCACGACGAGTGCCCACCAGCGCCTGGGATTGACGGTTGACATGGCTCCGACCCCTTTCTGAATACCCCCTAGGGGTATCTAACGGCTGCACCGTAACATACCCCTGGTGGGTATGGAAGGTCGTGCTCGGTCCGGTTGATGCCGCCAGGGTGTTGAAGCGGTTGCCGTAGTCGCGACGGGCCTTGCCTTGCGCCGGGACCGTCGGTACCCGGCTTGTCGAGGGTGACCGGCAGCTTCGGGATGGCAGTGTCCGCGGCCGGCCGCGGCGGGCTCGGGCATGAGGTCGGCGACGGCCGTGCGGACGATGCCCCGGTGCAGCAGCCCACCGCAGAGCCAACCACTGGGTTTGCAGGCTTTACTTGTGGGCGTGCCTGGCGCGCGTGCGCGCCCTCGGGCGTTGGGCGGATGCAAGCAAAGGAGTGCCAACCATGATCCTCCCGAAGGTCCGGGACCCTCGTTTCGTGACGATCCGCCGCGGTGGGACCCTCACTGATTCCGATCACCACCTCCTCGCTCTTTGGGCGGCATCCTGCGCGGAGCACGTCCTTGACCTCTTCGAGTTGGCTCGGCCTGGGGACCCACGGCCGCGTCAGGCGATCGAGCATGCCCGCGCCTGGGTGCGTGGCGAGGTCAAGATGACCGAGGCGCGCGCGGCGGGCGGCCATGCAATGGGTGCGGCCAGAGACCTGCGTGGGGCAGCACGGCATGCCGCGTACGCTGCCGGCCAGGCCGGGGCTGTGGCACACGTCGCCGCGCACGAACTCGGTGCGGCCGCCTATGCGATCAAGGCTGCAAGTGTTGCTGCGCCGGAAGGCGAGGGCGAGGCCGCAGGGCGACTCGAGTGCCAGTGGCAGCGTGACCAGCTCCCGGAGGCGATTCGCGAACTCGTACTTGACGACCAGCGGTTGCGGAACGACATCTGCTGGTCGGTGTTCGACTGCTGAGCGCACGTCGGGGCGCCAGTCCCGTCCAGCATCACAATGGAGTCCAATCTGCCCCAGCGGCGGCGCAACGTTCGCTTGAACTCCTCGACCTTGTTCGTCGCGGCCGTGACCCGCCGGCGCAGCGGGGCGTCGGTGAGGTAGCGCAGCAGCTGGACGGTGCGGATGACGCGGCCGACCTCGCGGAAGGCGGTGTAGGTGGCGTTCTTGCGGGAGCCCGCGCGCAGGCGCTGCAGCAGCAGGGTGGAGGAGATGGCACCTTCACGGATGGAGATCGCGGATGGCTTCTGTGAGCGGGCGTGGGCCTGTGCGCGCTCATGATCTGTGTGCGGTGGCGGTGGTTGTCACATTCGCGGGTCCGGCGGTGTCTTCATGGCGTACTGCCGGAAAGGCAACCGTTCAAGGAGGACATCATGGCGCTGCGCGTGCCGAAGGCGGAACTTCCCACCGAGCTGAGGGAGAACATGATCAAGCAGCTGGGTGAAGTGCCCGAGCCCGTCGAGGTGGTGTGGCACAGCCCCAAGGTGGCCACGTCCAATCTGGAGTTCTCGGGCAAGCTGGCCGAGTGGGACGCGGCCGACGCGGGCCTGAAGTCGTTCGCGCACATGGCGGTCGCCGTACAGGTCGGCTGCAGCTGGTGCCTGGACGTCGGCTACTTCCAGGCGCAGAACCAGGACTTGGACCTGGTCAAGGCGAGCCAGGTGCCGCGCTGGCGGGAGTCGGAGGTGTTCACGCCGCTGGAGCGGGACGTGCTGGAGTACGCCGAGGCCATGACGAGCACTCCGCCGACCGTCACCGACGAGTTGTACGCCGGCTTGCTGGAGCGGCTCGGCCCCGCGGCGATGGTCGAGCTCACCGCGTACATCGCGTTTGTCAACATGGCGACCAGGAACAACAACGCGAACGGAGTCACCTCGCAGGGTTTTTCCGATGCCTGCGAGATTCCGCTGGCCAAGCGCCCTGAGCCGTCCGGCGTGGCGCCGTCGGCATGACCGAGGATCCGTTCGTCGTCCATCGCAGTCTGCTGTTCACAGTCGCCTACGAGATGCTCGGATCGGCGGCCGACGCGGAGGATGTGCTGCAGGAGTCCTGGTTGCGATGGGCCGCCGTCGACCACGCGCAGGTGAGCGACCCGCGGGCGTACCTCGTCCGGGTCGTCACGCGGCAGGCGCTCAACCGTCTGCGGACGTTGTCGCGCAGCCGGGAGGAGTACATCGGCGAGTGGCTGCCGGAACCGCTGCTGACCAGCCCCGATGTCGCCGAGGACGTCGAACTCGCGGAGAGCGTCTCGATCGCGATGCTGACCGTGCTGGAAACACTCGGGCCGACGGAGCGGGCGGTGTTCGTGCTCCGTGAGGTCTTCGACATGCCCTACGGCGAGATCGCCGAGGCCGTCGGGAAGACCGCGGCCGCGGTGCGGCAGATCGCTCGGCGGGCACGCGAGCATGTGGCGGCTCGGCGGCCGCGGGTGCAGGTGAGCCGGTCGGAGCAGCAGGCCGTGATGGAACGGTTCCTGGTCGCGCTGCGGACCGGGCAGGTGCAGGAGCTGATGGAGGTCATGGCGCCGGACGTGGTCCTGATCGCTGACGGCGGTGGACTTGTGGCCGCCGCTCTGGAACCGGTCCACGGTATCGAGCTGGTGGCGCCGCTGCTCGCGCGCGCACACCGGGTGGTGTCCGCTTTCGACACCACGGCCGTATGGCTCAACGGTGCGCCTGCGGGCCGGGTCGAGTTCGACGGTGAGCCGTCCGCGGTGAGCGTCGTGGTGGAGGACGGGCGGATCACCCGGATCTACGTGGTGAGAAACCCGCGGAAACTGACGCGGCTGGACCAACCGGCCGAACTCGCCAGATAAGCCCGCTGCTGCACCGGCGTCGTGAGTGTTCCGGGCGGTTGGAACCGCCCGGAACACTCACCACCGCACCGTGGTCCGACGGCGGAGTACGGGGCGAACTCGCACGGCTGCGGGCGCAGCCGCACCGGGTCCATCTCGCGCTCGCGCTTGACGGCGATCCACCCGTGTCATCGGCCTGGTCCAGCCGGCTTGACGTTCAGCCGGTCCATGGCCCACCCGGCCGTCAGGCACTACTACAACATCCTTTGGAGTGACCCGCATAACCATCCTGCCCGACTGGCCGGCGCGCACCATCGGCGTCTTGAGCACGCTGGGCGATCTGCCCGAGCACGGCGTGCATGCCATCCCCGTGTCCGCGCCGGTCCGCGCCGAGGCCAGCACGATCCTGCTCAGCCTGCACCGCAGCCGGACACGCTCGACCGCCTCAGGCGCCGGCCAAGGGTGGCACTCACCTTCCTCGCCGAGGGCAACGTTGCGTTCACCGCACGCGGAGACGCCCAGGTGATCGCCGACCCCATGCCTGAGGCCGATGAGTATGCCGCCGTCCGGATCACCGTCACCGCGGTCGACGACCACTGACAACCCGCGTTCAGCGTCCTCGCGGGCGTGGCCCGAACCTGGATCGACGACGGTGAGACGCAAGCGTTGGCCTCGCGCGTCGCTACCCTGCACGACCTCGCAGGCGACGACCAGGCGGCCCAGGTGTGACCGTACCGGTTCGCCGGTGTGGTCAGGATGCGGGTGCGAGGGGGCGTCCACCCCAGCGGATGCCTGTCTCGATGCGGATGCGGGTGCGTTCCTTGCGCCGGGCGGCGAGCCTGCCGGGGGCGGGCGTTGGCGTTGCGCCGACGCAGGTGCGGTGCAGGGCCTGGGGCTGCGTGGGATGGCAACGATGGCGTGGAACGGATCATGCGCGAGCGCGCGTGTCGCCGCCGGCGCCGCGGTCTGACCCGCCAGGCCCGCAGGCCGGTGTTTGCCCCGGACCTGCTCGAGCGCGACTTCACCGCGCCTCGCCCGGAGTTGCGGCTGTTCGGCGACATGACCTGCCCGCCGACCGCAGAGGGATCACGCTACCTGACCACCGCGATGACCTGTCCACCCGCGAGGTGCTGACCGGCGCCGAGAACGATCCGCGGGGCGGCTTCCGGGTCGGCTTCAAGGGCGGCATCACGATCAACCGCAACGACTGGGGCGTGAACTGGAACGCCGCGAGCAGGATTCTGGTCAGCCCGAAGGTGACATTGGAGCTCGACATCGCCGCGATCAGGCGGACCTGACAACTCTCCTCCATGTTGCCGCACGGATTGCTTACTGATGATGTCCCGTCACGATGCCGCGGGCATCACGGTCGGACGACGCGCCCTCGGGCACCCGGTCCGGGATGGGGTATCCCCTGCTCGAACGGAGTTGAGAGCTTGGGGAAGGACGGCACCGCCCCCGCACGACCGGAGTGATCATGCGGGGTATTGGACCGCCCAGGCCGGACCAGGCACCCGAGGACGTGAGGGAACCCGCCCACCCGCAACGTGATCCGGCAGGCGGTGCGGCGCCGGTGCACTGCGTAACCGGTGCTTAGATCCCCGTACGCCAGCGGAGCGCGGCCAGTCACCGAGCGCAGGCCGGGCACTCCTCAAGATCGTTGACTCCGGCACCCCGCCCCCTGCGGGTGTTCTTCGGCACCCAAGGCAACCAGACCGGCCCCTGCCGCTCCCTCGACGGAGGGCGAGGCTGGGGTCCGGGAAAACCGCAGCCCGGGCACGCGAGATGCATGTCCGGGCTGCACGGTTTGGCCGTGTCACGGCTTTGGTGTCAGGCGGAGAGTGCCTTGTGGAGGGCGTCGAGGCCGTCGCGGTAGATGGTGGTGAAGAGGTCGACGACTTCGTCCTCGGTGGCGTTGTGGGGGTTGAAGCGGCCGGACCACTGGACCTCGGCGATGTCGTCCCGGCCGGGGAGTGTGTGGACCCGGATGGTGGAGAGGTAGCCGTTGACCGGGAACGGGGCCTGGAGGATGGCGTAGCTGTAGTGGCGTTCGGTCTCGTTGAAGTCGACCAGTCGTTCGATGATTACTTCGCCGTCGGGGTTGGTCAGTCGGCGGACGCGGCCGCCTTCGAGGGGGGTGCTTTCGGGGATGTAGGGGAGCCAGTCGGGCAGGGTGTCGAAGCCGCCGATGAGGTTCCAGACCTGGTCGGGGGAGGCGGGTACGGTGCGGCTGACGGAGGTGGAGGCCATGGTCTTTCTCCTGGGTCCTGGTGTTGGGGTGGGGGTTTCGGGGTGGGGGGTCAGGCGTCGTTGGGCAGTGGGGCGGCGGGGCTGACGAGGCCGGTGGTGCGGAGGTCGGTCCAGAACGCGGCGGGGACGGTTTCGTTGAGGGCGGCGGTGTCCTCGGCGATGCGGCTGGGGCGGGTGGCGCCGGGGATGACGGCGGCGGCGGCCGGGTGGGCGAGGGAGAACTGGAGGGCGGCGGCCTTGATGGAGATGCCGTGCTTGTGGGTCAGGGTCTTGAGGCGGGTGACCTTCTCGATGATCTCGGGCGGGGCCTGCTGGTATTCGAAGTGGGTGCCGCCGGCGAGGACGCCGGAGCTGTAGGGGCCGCCGACGACCATGTCGACGTTC